>NZ_JBPQTQ010000097.1:0-24597 GCF_051386415.1 Streptomyces sp. URMC 129 | reverse complement strand
CACGTCACCCCGGCCGGTGCCGCCGGACCTGACCAGGGCCTCGCACCCGCTTCAGCCGCCACAACAGTCCCGCCCCACCCCCACCAGCCACACACCCGCGGACCACAGCGGCCTCCGCCTGCTGCCGGGCCCCGGACGCGCCCGGGCCGGACGGCGATGACAACGGCCACGAGGACCAGGCCCGGGAAACCACCCGGCGGCAGATTTATACTATTTATCCTGTATGCAGGTATCCGGGCGGCTCCGGGGTACGTTGACGGTTGCGACGCCACAGAGCACCCCGGGAGGAAGCGCAGTGTCCGACTCACCGCAACACCGCATCTTCGCCATGCTGGACACAGACGGCGATGGCGCCATCACCCGTGAGGAATACCTCGCACGCGTCGACCGCGTGGCCCGCGCCGCCGGCCGCGATGCCCGTCACCCGACCGTCGCTACTGCGCGAGCCGCTCACGAGGCGGTCTTCCAGGACATGGACGCCGACCACGACGGACGCGTGACATTCGAGGAATACCGCACCTGGGTGGGCCATGAGGCGTTCGAACGTGCCTGCCGGCCCGCTCTGGGAGCCCTGTTCGACATCGCCGACACCGACGCCGACGGGCGCCTGGACCGCGCCGGGTTCACCCGCTTGCGCACCGCGGCAGGAAACGCCGAAGCGGACGCCGCCGCGGCATTCGACGCTCTGGACGCCGACCGCGACGGACTGATCGACCGGGACGCCTACCTGGCAGGCATCCGGGCCTTCGCCACCGGAGGCAGCTCCCCCATGGCCGCGGCCTACGGCTCCGGGCAGCCGGTGCCGGGCACCCGTCCTGACCCGGCCGTCCCGCGCTGAGCCCCGAGAACGGCGTCCCCGGGAACCCGGCCGCACAGGAACCCCGGACCCACACACCGGCCCACCGACAACAGCAGAGAAGAACTCGGGCCGTTGCCGGACCCGGACAGTGAGCTCCGAAGACGCCGGTACACGGCCCGGCCTCGCATCCGCCGAGGGAATCGTCGCCACGCAGCAGAACCAGAGAACCCCCACAACACAGGGCGCACTCCCCCTGCCCCAGCCGCTGGAGGCGGCGAGCCATGGAGGCGGAGACCTGGTTGCCGCCGGTCCACGGCACAGGACCGGGAGCACGCTCGTGGCGGTCTTCCCCGGACGACCGCGCAGCAGGTCACCCACGAGCAGCCACAGGCCGGCCGGCGGACGACCGTCGCGGCGCTCTCAGCGGGGCTGTTGTGCTTGCGCAAACCCATCACGGCGCGATCGGCCCGTGGTGGGTGGCGCGGCACTGGTCACAGCGGGCGTGCCTGCCCCGGTGAGGGCCCGGGAGGGGTCCCGGCCCGGGCGGGGTTCCATGGCGGCCATGATGCGCAGAACGTCCTCCACCGCCGTTGTCGCCGTCGTGTTCGCCGCTCTCACATCGTGTTCCTCGGATTCTTCGGACGGGCCCCCGCCGAGGACCGGCCCAGCGGGTCCGGCTCCGGGGCGCCGGCATCCGACCCCACGCCGTCGCCCTCACCGACCGGGCCGTGCGCTGACGGGACGTGCGAGATCGAGGTCGCCGTCGGGGATGTCGTGACAGTGCCGGAAACGTACGGCCTCGGGCCGATCGAGGTGACGGCGATCACCGGCGGCGCGGTCGAGATGATCGCGCCGCTGACGGGGCCGGGCTACAGCGTCGCGGGCTGTTCCGGTGGCGGCGGCGTGTCCTCGGCCGGCGGCGGCGTGGAGCTGAGCTGCGACGAGGGAACCGAAGCGACCGTCAACGACGCAATGAGCCTGGAGGTCGTCGAGATCCTCAACACCGCCGCCGTCCTCCGTATCGAACCCGCCGGACGTGAGACCGAGCGACCGTGCTGACCCGCGGGCAGATCGGGGAACGCGCCGAGAACGGATTCGTCCCCGTGGCCGGTGCCGTGCCCGTCGGCGTCGCCCGCCGGTGCCGGGACGAGATGCGGGAGGCGACCGGCTGCCCCCGGACGATGCCACGACCTGGAGTTGGTGTCCTGAGCCGGGGATTCGCCGGCAGTAGGTGGCAGGCTTGTCGAGGATCTCGTCGGCGGTCCTGGTCCGTGCGAACGGCGTTGGGCGGCCGTTCCAGTCGGTGATCCAGGTGCGGATACCGCGTGCGAGGCCCTGGTCAGGTCCGGCGGCACCGGCCGGGGTGACGTGCGGCTGGAAGCGTGGACGGGCATCGAGCCGGGCCAGGAACTTCTTGGCCGCCACCGCGCGGTGGCGGCGGTGGAGGGAGCCGATGACCTTTCCCGTGGCCACCTCGAGTGCGGAAGAACAGGGTCGTGATGCCGGCCCGGAATGCGTCGTGGCCGGGCACCACGGCAGCAGGACCGGCCGGGAGCGGGCTGGGCCTCGATCTGCGACTTCTCCTCCACGCACGGGACCAGCGCCCGTTCGGGCGGGTCCAGGGACAGCCCGACGACATCACGGACCTTGTCGAGGGAGTGCGGGTCGGTCGACAGCTTGAACGCCTCCGCCCGGTGGGGCCGGAGCCCGAAGGCACGCCGGATCCCGGAGAGCGCCGCCTGCGACATCCCGGTCACGGCAGCCGTCGACCTGGTCGACCAGTGAGTGGCGTCCTGGACTTGCGCGGTGCTCCGGGGCGCTGTTCGTCGCACAGGCCGTTCAGCCGGTCGTCCAGCCGGTGGGCCAGGACGCGACGGCGGCCCCGGTCAGCGTCGACGGCGACCGGCCGGGAACCGCCTTCATCCGATGCGACTGGACGATGTCGATCACGGGAACCGGCGCATCAGCGTCGGCGGCCACGTCCGCCTGCTCGGTGATCTCATCCGCCGTGTCGTCCATGACTGGCTCGAATACCGCCGCGGCCGTTGGCCGAACGCGGCCAACCCCCACCTGCTGATCGCCCGAAAGACCGCCGTCGAACTCGGTCCGTCCGGCAAGCTCCGGATCACCCGGGCCACCCGCGACCTCACCGGCACCCTCGGACGACTCCGTGTCGACCGCCGGCTCGAAGAGGCCATGACGCACGGCGCCGACCCGCTCCACCCCGCCCTCGTCCTCGGCTGCGCGGACCCGGCACGACAGCTTCCGCATGCCGGGCCGGAGGCCGGCCCGGCCCGTCCGGGAGAAAGCCGAAAGCGCCGTCGAAGGTCACGCCGAAAGTGCCTGGTCACCCCAGTCGCTGTCCTGCACGCAGGCAGCAGCCAATTCGTCCAAGGACACCTCCAGCGCTGCGGCCAGGGCCGCCACGGTGAAGAACGCCGGAGTCGGCGCCCGACCGGTCTCGATCTTGCGCAGCGTCTCCGCCGACACCCCCGCCGCCGCGGCGACCTCCACCATGCTGCGGTCGCCGCGCGCCTGACGCAGCAGCGCGCCGAACCGCTCGCCGCGCTGCCGTTCCCACGGAGTCAAAGGAGTTCGCACCATGCACGTGATACTAATACCGGTATAAGAATTGGATGCCGGCGCATGAGACAGGGAGTCGCAGGACATGGTGGAGATCAAGACCGATACGGCGCTGGACGCGATGCGGGAAGCCGGGCGCGTCGTGGCCCACGCCCTCGCCGCCGTCCGGGAAACAGCGGGCCTCGGGGTGTCCCTGAAGGAGCTGGACGAAGCGGCCCGCACCGTTCTGAGGAAGGCCGGCGCACGCTCACCCTTCCTCGGCTACCAGCCCTCCTTCGCCCCCACCCCCTTCCCCGCGGTGATCTGCACATCGGTCAACGACGCCATCGTCCACGGCATCCCCACCGACTACCGCCTGCGTGACGGCGACCTGGTCAGCGTCGACTGCGGCGCGGAACTCGAGGGCTGGACCGGCGACGCCGCCATCAGCTTCACCGTCGGCACCCCACGGCCCACCGATGTGGAGCTGATCAACGCCACCCAGCGCGCTCTCGACGCCGGCATCGCCGCGGCAATACCCGGCAACCGTATCGGCGACATCTCCCACGCCATCGGCACCGTCGCGCGATCAGCACGCTGCGGCATGCCCGCCGACTTCGGCGGCCACGGCATCGGCCGCCGCATGCACGAAGACCCCCACGTCCCCAACCGAGGACGCCCCCGCCGCGGCTTCCCCCTCCGCCACGGCCTGACCCTCGCCATCGAGCCCATGCTCATGGCCGGCGGACGCGACACCTACCGCACCGGCACCGACGGCTGGACCCTGCACACCGTCGACGGCAGCCGAGCAGCCCACATCGAGCACACTGTCGCCATCACGGAAGAAGGCCCCCGCGTCTTGACTCTGCCCTGATCCGGACAGCGAACCGTCGCGGCGCCGACCATCCCCAGGCCAACCCGCGTGTTCCGTACGAGCCCCGGGTCCAGGCCCCGAAACCGGCAATCAGACTCGTGAGTTCCCGCTCAACCACCTTCAGTTTTCGCGGACTCACGGGGATCCGGGACCGAACACGACGGGGCCATCACGCTCGCCGCCGGAGCCAGTGGCGGGCAGTCGGGGCGGGATGCGGCAAGATGACCACCTCCTCCCCGCCGGTCAGGCGCTTATGCCGCCCGGCCACGATCCTCGGATCGAAGGAGCCGTAGCCGGACCGGCCCGACACCGGTCAGGACGGTCTCCGGGCGCGTGCCGTCGCGGTTGTCGCCGCTGTTCCTGCCCGCCGGGTCGTGGCCGTCGCAGACGAGGTCGTCGCTCATCCCCCCTCCAGCGCGGAGCGCGGCAGTCGCCTGGCCAACTGCCGCAGCAGTACGCCCTCACCGGTCTCTGCCGGGCCGGCCAGGAGCCCGCGGCTTCTGCGCCGGGACATGGCGCGCACGACCGCTTCGGGGAAGCCCCGCAACCGCTCCCGCTCACCGCGCGCCGCCGGGCAGGCATCCCGCCACCCCTTCCGCTTGCGCAGCGGCCGGTACGCCTCCGGGCACGGGCGGCACCGGCTCGCCCGGGCCGTTCTCCCGCGTTCTGCGCCGTCTGCGTCGTCGGCCTCACCGGCCGCGCCGGGCGGGACCGGGCGGTACCGGTCACGGCCGGGGCGCCCGGCGCCGCCCGTGGCCGGGGCGGGTCAGCCGCAGCGCGACGAGCACGGCCACCGCCAGGCACGCGACACCTGCCACCGCCCTGGAGTAGAGGCCCACCAGGTCGCTCACCCGCTCCCAGTCCTCGCCCAGGCGGTAGCCCGCCAGCACGAACACCGTGTTCCACAGGGCGCTGCCGAGCGCGGTGAGCCAGGTGAACGTCACCAGCGGCATCCTCTCGACACCGGCCGGGACGGAGACCAGGCTGCGGAACAGCGGGATCATCCGGCCCAGGAACACCGCTTTCGTACCGTGCCGGGCGAACCACGCCTCCGTCCGCTCGATGGCGGAGACCCGCACCAGCGGCATCCTGGCCGCCACGGCGACCAGCCGCTCACGGCCGAACACGGCGCCCACGCCGTAGAGCGCCAGCGCCCCCACCACCGACCCCAGCGTGGTGCACAGCAGCACGGCCCACAGATTCATCCGCCCCTGGCCGGCGGTGAACCCGGCCAGCGGCAGGATCACCTCGCTGGGCAGCGGCGGGAAGAGGTTCTCCAGCGCGATGGCCACACCCGCGCCGGGCGCGCCGAGCAGGTCCATCAGGTCGGTGGCCCAGCCGGTGACACCGCCGGGATCCGCGGCCGGTTCCGCCGGCCGCCAGGGCAAGGAAGAGGTCACGGCGGCGACGCTACGAGCCGGCGCCCCCTGCCGCGAGGGTGCCCGCCCCCGGTCCGGGGGTGCGGAAAACCGCAGTCCGCCCGGCGGCCCGGCCCGGCTAGCGTGGACCGCATGCGGAAGTCGATACACGGCTGGCTGCGGACATCGGCCGGCCTGGCGGCGGGCGCGGCCACCGCCGTCCCGGACATCCTGGCCGTGCTCGCCGCGTCCGCCCTGCCCGGGCACCGGGCATCGGGCGTGCTGACCCGCGCGGCGGCCCTGGAACGGGCTCGGGTCGCCCGGCTGGGCACGGGCCGGACCGCGCCCGGCCCCGGCCCGGGACGCACGGCGGGGCCCGAGGCGTTCCGCGCGGCCCTGGGGTACCTGGCGCGGCGCTGGGCTCTGGGGGTACTCGGCGCGCTGGTGCTGCTGTCGGTCGCCGTCGGCGCGGCGTACGGGTCACTGCTGGTGTGGGGCTGGTTCCTCGCCGACACCGCGGGGGACGCCGTGACGGTGTTCGCGTCCGCGGTCGGCGGGTGGTTCCTGCTCTTCCTCGGCGTCCACGGGGTCCCGGCCGTCGCGGATCTGGAGGAACGGCTGGTCCGGCGGTCGTTCGGCCCGGGCAGCCAGGAGGCACTGGAACGGCGCATCGAGGAACTCGCGGCCAGCCGGGCCGGGGTGGTGGAGGCCGTGCACGAGGAACGGCGCCGTATCGAACGCGACCTGCACGACGGGGTCCAGCAGCGGCTGGTGGCCGTCGGGCTGCTGCTGGGCCGGGCCCGGCGCGCGGGCCGGGACGACACACGGGTGCGGGAACTGCTCGCCCAGGCCCACCGGGAAGCGCGGCAGGCGATGAACGAACTGCGCGAGACGGCCTGGCGCATCCACCCCACCGTGCTGGACGAGGCCGGGCTGCACGCCGCGCTGGAGGCGGTCGCCGAACGGTCACCGCTGCCCGTACGGCTGGACTACCGGCTGACCGCCCAGCCCGCCCGCACAGCGGCGACCCTCGCCTACTTCGTCGTCTCCGAAGCGGTCACCAACGCCGTCAAGCACTCCGGTGCCCGGCTGATCCACATCCACCTGACCGACTCCGCCACCCGGCCCGGTGTCATCGACCTGCGCGTCACGGACGACGGGACCGGCGGCGCCGACCCGGCGGGCAGCGGCCTGCTCGGCCTGGCACGGCGCGCACGGGCACTGGACGGGACACTCCGCGTGGACAGCCCGCCGGGCGGCCCCACCACCATCGCCGCGGAGCTGCCGTGCGCGTGATCCTGGCCGACGACTCCACGCTGCTGCGCGAGGGCCTGGTCCGGCTCCTCACCGAGGAAGGCCACCAGGTGACGGCCGCCGTCGCGGACGCCGAGGCGCTGCTCGCCGCAGTGGACCTCGCACCGCCCGACGCGGCGGTCATCGACGTCCGGATGCCGCCCACCCACACCCACGAAGGGCTGCGGGCCGCCCTGGAGATCCGGCGGCGCCACCCGGGCGTCGGGGTGCTGGTCCTGTCCCAGTACGTGGAACGGCGGTACGCCACCGAACTGCTGACCGGCACCCCGGCCGGGGTCGGCTACCTGCTGAAGGACCGGGTGACAGAGATCGAGGAATTCCTCGACGCGCTCCACCGCGTGGCCCGGGGCCGTACCGCGTTCGACCCCGAGGTCGTCCGCCGCCTCCTCGCCCGCAGCACGCACGCCCAGGGCCTGGCGCGGCTCACTCCCCGCGAACGGGAAGTCCTCCACGAGATCGCGCAGGGCCACGCCAACACCGCCATCGCCGACCGCCTGCGGATCTCCCGCAGCGCGGTCGAGAAACACATCAACACCATCTTCGACAAACTGGACCTGCCCGCTGCCAGCGGCCAGAGCCGCCGCGTGCTCGCCGTCCTGCGCTATCTGAACGGCTAGCACACGCCACGGGGACCCCGGCGCCGCCCGCCCGGGGAGCCCCCCGGACGGGCAGTGCCGGATCCCCAGGTCACGGCCGGCCGAGCAACTGACTGCCCGCGGTCGTGTCCGTGCGGGCCGTGAAGAAGTCGGTGAAGGCACGCACGAACTCCTCCTCCGAGATCAGACCGTCCCCGTCCGCGTCCACCTGGCGGAACCCGTGGTTGAGTTCGGCCGGGTGGACGCGGGAGCCGCCGAAGACGGCCCGGTACTCGTCGGCGCAGAGGTGACCACTGCCGTCGGTGTCGGCGGCGCGGAAGAGGGCGCGTACGGCGACGTGCAGGCCCCGGTCGAGGTACTCCGGGTCGCGATCCACCCCCGCCATCACGGCCGCCACGAACTCGGCCCGCCCGACCCGCCCGTCCTCGTCGGTGTCCATGCTGGTGCGGATGTGCTGCCACCAGGTGTCGAACGCGGCATACACCCCGGCCTCCCGTTCGGGGGTGAGTTCGAGCTGCCAGCAGACGTTGTGCGCCATGGCCGCGAGGTCGGCGGCGTCGATCCGGCCGTCGCCGGTCTGGTCCAGGACCTGCCGGAAGAACATCTCCAGCCGTGGCGGGCGCGCGTCGGCGCGGCGGCCGCGGTGTGGCCGCGCCGCGGTCGTCCCTCCGGGCGGGGTGCGGTAGCGCAGCCGGGCCGGCAGCCGGGTCGTCACCTGACGGGCGCCGTGGTGCAGGGTCCAGGAGAGCGCGGCGGCGCCGCGGGGGCACGGGATCCCGAACCGCTCGCGGAAGGCGGGCGGCAGGTCGGCGACGGTCAGCGCGGTCACCGCCCGGGCGACGAGCGCGCGCAGCGGCGGCCAGACGGGCTCCAGGCGCCGCAGCCGCCGGGGACGGGGGGCCTCGCGCAGGATCTGGAACAGCAGGTACCGCACCTCCTCGCCGTACTCCAGCCGTTCACGGATGACGCGGTCGATGTGTGCGGGCACGTCCGCCGCGGTCGCCGGCAGGACGTCGTCCGGCAGTCCGAACTCGGCGCACACCGCGCGGAACTCGCCGTAGAGCTGGTCGAGTTCGGCTGGGGTGCAGGGGTCGCCCGAGAGCTCGCGCATCGCCGTCAGCGCCTCGTACAGCGTCACGAGCACCCAGGCACGCACCTCGGCGTCGTCCGCCGTGAACGGCCGGCCCTTCTCGTCCACGCCATGGATACGGCGGTGGGTGCGTTCCAGGCGGGCTACCTCGCGGCGCAGGGCGTCGTGATCGGAGAAGAACAGGCGTCTGCCGCTGTCCATGGTGTGTTCCATACGGCGCCAGGGGTGGGCGCGGTAGGTGGAGTAACGGCCGGTGCCGGCGGCGACGGCGGGGTGCGCGGTCTGGAGCACGAGCAGGCGCCAGGCCACGAGGGCAATGCGGTGCTCGCCGAGGTGGCGGCGCAGGAGGGAGTCGGGACCGGGCGGGCGGGGGCGGGACATGGCGTCTCCTTGGATCGCGGGCGACCGAGGCGCGGATCGTCGTACAAGTAGCCCGCGCGCCCGGCCGGACCAGGGCGCCAATAGCCGTCAAACCACCCGTTCGTGCGACTCGCCGCCGCAGAGGGTGACGGCCGCCGGTACAGCGGCGGCCGTCATGCGGGGCAGGCAGGGCGCCGGGGACCGGGCAGATCACGCCGCGCGGCAACCTGGCCATCGCCTCCCCCATCGCGGCCGTTCCCGGCGCCCTGCTTTCCTACGGCCGCAGTTCCACGACGTCGGCGACCACGCAACTGACGTTGTCGGGGCCGCCGGAGCGGTTGGCGAGGGCGACGAGGTCCCGCACCGCCTGTTCGGGGTCGACGGTCGCGCAGAGCACCTCGCGGATCTCCTCGGCCGGGACGACGGCCCACAGGCCGTCGGAACACAGCAGGTAGCGGTCCGAGGGCCGGGCGTCGTGCAGGCGCACGTCGGGTGTGACGTCGGCGCCACCGGTCAGGGCCCGCATCAGCAGCGACCGCTGGGGGTGTGAGGTGGCCTCCTCCGGGCTGATGCGCCCTTCGTCGACCATCGACTGCACGATGGTGTGGTCGTGGGTGATCTGGAAGAACTCCCCCTCACGCAGGAGGCAGGCCCGGGTGTCGCCGATGTGGACGAGCGCCAGTTGTGTCCCGGTCCACAGCATCGCGGTGAGCGTGGTCCCGGCCTGTTGCGGTGAGGGGTCCGCCCCGGCGACGTCGTGCACGGCCTGACGGGCGTGGTCGATGGCGTCGTCGAGGAGGTTGAGGAGATCGCCCGCCGGGATGCCGCCGGTTTCCAGGCGCTTGAGCGCGTCGATCGCGGCGGCGCCGGCCGGGGCCCCGTTGGGGCCGAACCCGTCGGCGACGGCAAGCAGCCGGGAACCGGCATAGGCGGTGTCCTGGTTGCTCTCCCGGACCATGCCCGCGTCGGAGAGAGCGGCGTAACGGATACCCAGGGGCGTGGCAGTCGGGCACATGGTGGCGTCCTTCCGGGACAGGTAGGTGAAGACGACGGTGGCCAGATCCCGCCGTGCGGCGGTGTCGGCCTCGACCCCGGCCCAGAACGCACGGACCTCCTGGGCCGCCGCGGCTGCCTCCAGCGCGCACACCCGCTGGATACGGGCCAGTGGCATGCCCAGGCGGCGCAGCCAGGCCACCAGCCGGGCCTGGTCCAGTTGCTCCGGGGCGTAGAGGCGGTAGCCGGTCACCGGGTCGACGCGGGCGGGGGGCAGCAGTCCGAGTTCGTCGTAAAGACGCAGCGCCTTCGGTGACAGCCGGGACGCCTTCGCGAACGCCCCGATGGTCAGCAGCCCCATGCCCGCTCCTTCTCCTGCCGGGCACTCCGCCCGGCGCCACCCATGCTGTGGCTTCCCCCAGGGGGAAAGTCCAGTCCGGGCACCACACCCACGCCACCACCGCCCCGGGGCGCCCCCGGCCACGCCGGCGGAAGGTCCGGCCACCTCGGTCGCGGGGGGATGGTCCCTGTCCCGCGCGGGCCGCCGGTCGGCGGAGCAGGGGCGGGTGGTCAGCGCAGGGTGATGACGTTTCCGGTGACGAGCGCGGCCTCGTCGGAGGTGAGGAACACGATGGTCTCGGCGACCTCGGCCGGGTCCGCGACGTGGAAGTGGGTGCTGCTCGACGCGACGAACCGCCGTACCTCGTCCGTGACCCAGCCGGTGTCGGTGACAGGGGGGTGCACCACGTTGGCGGTGATGCCCAGCGGGCCGAGTTCCGCGGCCGCGGACAACGTGTAGTCGGTCTGGGCGGCCTTGGCCGCGCCGTAGGACACCTCCCCCGGGAAGCCCAGTTCCCCGCCCGAGGTCAGGCCCACGATCCGTCCCCAGCGCGCGTCGCGGGCCCGGTGACGGCGGGCCAGCTCACCGATCAGCAGCGCGGGCGCCATCGCGTCGACCGCGAACTGCCGCGACCACGTCTCCGCGGTGACCGGGCGCAGCGGCCGGCCGAACCGGTCCTCCGGATCGGGGGTGAAGGTGTCCTGGACCCACCCCGACGCGTTGTTGATCAGGATGTCGACCGGCCCCAGGCGCTCCTCGGCGGCGTCGAAGAGAACCCCGGCGGCCGCGGGGTCGCTGAGGTCCGCCTCGAACGCCTCGGCGCGCCCTCCGGCCCGGCGGATCTCCGCGGCGACCTCTTCGCCGTCGGCGGACCGCTCGGCGCGGTAGCGGTCGGCCGCGTCCCGCCCGCCGGGCGCGGGCAGCCGCAGGTACGCGCACAGCACCGCGGCACCGCGGGCGGCGAGCACCCGCGCCGTCGCCGCCCCGATTCCCTGGTTCGCCCCGGTCACGATCGCGACGTGACCTGCCATCGACTTCTCTCGCACCCCCCACTCCTAGCAGGACCGGGCCACGGCGCGCACGCGCTTTGACAAACCCACCCGGCACGGCGGCCCGGCAGCGCCTTACGCCCTCTGCTCCGGTTTCCTGAGCACCTCGGTCAGGGCCGCGATGCTGTGGTCGCCGTGGCCCGCTTCGACGGCCCGCCGCACCAGGTCGTGCAACGGGGCGAGCCAGGCGGTGTCGACGTGCGTCTCCCTGGCCAGATCCTCGTCGTGGGCCGCGGCCGCGAGGAAGAGGTTCACGGAGGAAGCGGCGTCGGTGTAGTCACCGCTGTCGATCTCCCCGGCGCAGACCGGTAGCAGGGACTTGATCATGTCCAGCCACTTGCCGGCGAACCGCACCGTGCTGCCCGCCTCCAGGCCGCGGGCCTGGACGGCGGCGGCGCCCTGGAAGAAGCCGACCAGTGCGGGCAGCAGCATGGCCCCCACCGCCATCTCGTACAGGGCGGCGAGATCGGTGTCGGCCCCGAGGTGGACGGTGTCGCCGCCCAGCACCTTCAGCGTCGTCTCGTACGCGTCGAAGACGGTCCGGTCGCCGCTGTAGTACAGCAGCGTGTCCCGCGCCCCCACGGCCGAGGGCACGTTCTCGACCGCCCCGGCGAGGAACCGGGCGCCGTGGCCGGTGGCCCAGGCGGCCGTTGCGCGGGCGCCCGCCGGGGACCGGCGTGGACCGCTCCCCTGGCCACCAGTGGCGCGGCCTTGCCCGGTGTGCGGTTCCACACCGTCGTCGGGTGCCCGGCGTCGATGAACGCCTCGGCCAGTGCCCGTTCCATCGCGCCCAGCCCGATGACGGTCACGGGTGTGCGGTTGTCCCCAGCCCTGTGTCGCTCCAGTCGGCAGTCGGGAAAGGAACGCGCCGGTCCGGTCCGTGGGGTTCGCGGCGCGGCGCCCGACCCATACTGGGTCTCCACGCACATTCCCTCAAGTACCTACATTTTTGTCGGGTACTCACATTCTTGTTCGTGGGAGCGCTGATGACGAAGCGGACGTACACGTGCGGACTTGACGCCGCCATCGCCGTCATGGGAGGCCAGTGGAAGGGGCTGATCCTGTTCTCGCTCGGCGAGGGACCACTGCGCTTCGGAGAGCTACGGCGAGCGGTGCCCGGCATCAGCGAACGGATGCTGATCCTCCAGCTCCGGGAAATGGAGACCAGTGGCCTGGTGCACCGCGAGGTGTTTCAGCAGGTGCCGCCGAAGGTGGAATATTCGCTGACCGAGTTCGGCCGTTCTCTCGATACGGCTCTGGCGCCGCTCGGCGCATGGGGTGAGGAACACATGGAACGGATCCAGGCCATTCCCTGAGCCTGTCCGGCTCGGCCCGCGCACCACCGCCCGTGATCACGGTCGCCGGTGTGCTCACCGCCGGGCGTTTATCGGGTGTTGATGCGCTCGCGCTACGTTCGCGGCAGGACCGGAAACGACGGGAGGTTGTCCGAAGTGCCCGTGATGGAGACCGTGTTCCGCAGTGAGGACGTGCCGGTGGGTGAGCGGTTCGACGCCTTCCGGCAGCTCGCCTCCGGCATCCACGCGCCCATGGACGTGCGGAGTGAACACACCCGTGATTTCCACGCCGTGATCCGCGTCCTGGCCCTCGGGCCCGTGCTGCTGTGGCCCACGGTCACACAGCCGGCGGTGTTCCGCCGCACGCCGGAACTGGTCCGGCACTGCGATCCCGGGACCTACCACCTGTCACTGGTGCTGCGCGGCACGGCGGGTGCCGTCAGCGGGGAGGACGAAGTCTCCTACGGGCCTTACGACTTCCACACCACGAGCAGTCGCGAGGTCCGTGACTTCCTGGCCGGCCGGGGCACCGGGGCGTTCCGGGCGATCGGCGTCGAGCTGCCGCAGCGGTCCCTCCCGCTGCCCACGGGCATGGCGCACCGCGTGACGGGGCGGCCGTTGTCCGGCCACGAGGGGGTCGGTGGCCTGCTCGCGGACCTGCTCACCCGTCTGGCCACGGGCGCCGAGACGCTCACGCCGGCCGCGGCTCCCCGTCTCGGGGGTGTCGTGGCCGACCTCGTCGCCGCCCTGTTCGCCCAGGCGCTCGACGCCGGCCACTGCCTCGAACCGGACACCCACCACCGCACCCTGGTCCTGCGCGTCCTGGACTTCATCCAGGAACACGTGCGCGACCCGGACCTCACCCCCGGCACGATCGCCGCCGCCCACCACATCTCCGTCAGCCACCTCCACGCCCTGTTCCGGTCCCGGGACACGACCGTGGCGGCCTGGATCCGGCAGCAGCGGCTGGAAGGCGCACGCCGCGACCTGGCCGACCCCGCTCTGGGAGCCGTGCCCGTCCACGCCATCGCCGCCCGCTGGGGCTTCCACAGCCACGCCGTGTTCACCCGCGCCTTCACCGCCGCCTACGGCACCCGACCCCGCGACTACCGCGCCCAGGCCGCCGTCGTGACACCGCGCGCGGCACTCCCCCGGGCGGGGCAGGAGGCGTTCGGCGCCGGGTGAGAGGCCGCGGGGCCGGGCCGGGGGCGCCGGACCTCGCGGTCGGGGCGGGGCGGCGGCGACCGGGAGGCCGTGTCCGGCGTTACGGTGCTGACATGGTGATCAACGGACCAGTGGCAGGCGGCAGTCCGGGGTACGCGCTGCTCATAGCCGCCACCCCGGCACGCGGCGTTCTGGTCGACGCCGGCGGCGTACTGCCCGCGCTCGCCGCCCTGCCCCCGGCCGCGTTGTTAGGGACGGCCACGGGTTCCGTGGTGCAGCTCGTCGCCCCGGGGGATCCGCAGGCGGTCCTCGCGGCGCTGCGCACCGCCGCCGCGCACGACGGCCCGCTGACGGTCCTGTTCGTCGGGCAGTTGGTCGTGGACCGGCACGGGCAGCCGCATCTCGCGCTGGCCGGCACCACAGCGCGGACCGTGCGATACACCGCCCTGCCGTGGGCCTGGGTCGGCGCCGAGCTGCGGGACCGCCCGGCGGACAGCACCGCCGTGGTGGTGGATCTGACGGCCGACGCGGCGGCGTGGGCCCGGCGCGAGGAGACCGGCCTCGCCGCCGACGGGCTGACCGTGGTGGGAACGGTGGCTCCTCCTCCGCCGCGCCGCCATACCGCCACGCCCCGCTACGCGCACGCCCTGGCCGCCGTCCTGCGCGCCGCCGGTGCCCGCCCGCCGCTGGGCGTGCTGCATCACCAGGTCCTGGCCCACGCCGAACTGGACACCCGCCCCGGTGGCCGGCTCGTCCTCGACACCACCGGCCGACCGGAGACGGCGGGCCGGGAGCGGGACGGCGATCCGCACGCCGCGATCAGCGCCGCCGCCCGCGCCGGGCACCACGATCAGGCCGACGCGCTCGCCGCCGCGCGCGAGCAGGCCGCGTTCCGCGACGGCGGCCCGCACGCGCCGCAGGCCCTGCACTGGGCGGAGGTCCGCGCCGATCTGGCGTGGCTGGCCGGACGGCCCGAGCGGGCGGCCGGGTTGTGGATGCGGGTGGCCCGCGCGCGTCTCGCCGCCGGGCAGCAGCCGACCGACCCGGAGGTGGTGCGGGCGGTGGACCAGGCCCACCACTGCTGGCAGCGGCTCACCGACACCGCCGTCGCCCTCACCCTCGGCACCGAGCTGGCCCCGCTGCGCCGCGCCGTCCCCGGCCGCCGGCCGGGTGCCGTCGCCGCCCTCGACGAACGCCTGGCCCATCTCCGTGCGGCGAGGGGCGACGGCTGATGACCGGCCGGGCGGGGACGGGACGGGCGTTTCGCGGGGTTCTCGATGTCCCACATCGCGTTCTGCGGCAGCCGCCCCGGCGTCCGGCCGAGTGTGCGCGCGCACGGTCCAGCGCGAGCACGTTGCCGTGGTGCGGATCCCGGTGCGGCGTCGCGGGTACCTGGGCGAGTTGCCCGCCGCGGGGTCGTCGTCCCCGGCGGACGCCGGCGGGCGGGACGCGTCCAGCCGCTCCGGCAGCAGGTGCCGCTGTCCGGAGGGCCGAGCAGCCGCCGGCGGTCGTCTCCTCGCCGGGCATCGGGAACCCCGGCACGGCCCGCGTGCCGTCCGCACGCCACCGGCACCGCGCTCCAGCAGCTCCGCGGCCACGGAGGGAGCCCGGCGGTCCGGGCCCTTCCCCTCGCCGCTGCTTCGGACGGAGGACGCGGCGGACTCCTCGGGGACCCCGGCGCCGGGTGACGTGCGCACGGGGACGACGTCCTGCGCGGCGACGCGCGGGATCACTCCGCCGGGCGGTGCCCGACGAACATGGTGCGGTCACGTCCGCCGCTCTCCCGCACCGTGGTCACCCGGAAGCCCGCCGCGCCGAGCAGCCGCTGCCAGTCGGCAACCGGGAACAGCCCGGTGACGTGCGTCTCGTGCGTGGTCCGGACGGCTCCGTCGGCCTCGCGGAGGACGAAGGTGTACTCGGTCCGCACCGTCGTGGCCCCCGGCTCCGGCGGCAGGCTCCACTCCAGGTAGCGCGCTCCGCCGCCGTCGTCCCCGTCACTGCCTCCGCAGTCGGTGACCGGCTCGAAGGTGTCCGCGACATGGTCGGGGAAGAACACGGCGACGCCGCCGGGACGGCAGTGTGCGTAGGCCGTGCGGAACGCGGCGGACAGGTCCTGTCGCGTGGTCATGTAGCCGATGGCGTCGTGCACCAGCACCGCGTCGAACAGGCGGCCCAGCCGCAGGTCCCGCATGTCGCCCAGCAGGTGCTCGGCGCCGGGGTTGAGCCCCTGGGAGACGGCGAGCATCTCCGGCGAGAGATCGACCAGCGTCATCGTGCGGCGCGACCGCAGGTGGTGGGCGGTGTGCCCGCCGCCGCTGCCCAGTTCCAGCACGGTCCGCACGGGATGACCGGCGAGCGCGAAGAGTTCGGCGGCGATCCTCGCGTCCTCCTCGTACACCTCGACCGGGGAGATCAGCGGCCACCAGCGGGCCAGTTCGCCGTACAGCCGCAGGGCCGGACCCGTCACCGTCATGCCGTCCCGCTCTCCCGCCGCCGATCCGGCACATCCCTGCCCGGGCGGGCACCGGCGACGGCGAACCCGGTGCCCCGCTCAAGATCGTAGGCCCGCCGCCCCGCCGGTCGCGCACCGTGCCCGGCGCACGGGCGGCGTCGCGGACGGGTGCTCACCAGTTGTCGGCCTCGCGCACCTCCTGCACGAAGGCGTTGGCCGAGGCGCCCTCGTCCACCAGGTCGGGGACGAGGTCGACGGAGCTGAGCAGGGACGACGCCCGGCCCTGGCCCGCGTGCCACTGTTCGGCGATCGCCTGCTGCTTGTCCAGGGGCTGGCTCTCCAGCCACCGCCGGTTCTCCGGGCTGAGCTGCCGCAGAAAGTGGGCGAGCACGTCCATGGCCATGGCTGTCGTCTCCGGAGTGCGTGGGGGCGTGCTGACAGCAGCCAGCCTGCGGGAGGAAGCGGAGGGGCGGCGGGGAACGCGGCGACGAGTTCACCCGGTCGGGCCGGGCCGTCTCAGCCTTCGGGCGGTCGGCAGGTCTCCGGCGGGGAACCGTGGTGCTCCACCGGCCGGTCCGTTCCCAGGAGGGCCCGGAGCGGGAACGCGCCCGTGCCGACGGCGAGCGACCGGAACGGAACGGGCGCCGCCGGCACGGACTCGGCCATGCCGCCTCCCGTCTGGCGTTCGGTCAGCCCTGCCGGACCAGGACAGGTCCGGGCCCGGGAGCCGCGTTTCCCCGGCCCCTCGGGAGCGGTGACGGGGCATCGGCTGGTGTGCGGGCCGGGGTCGGGCGGCGACAACCCCGTTGAGCGCTGCGGCGGTTACCGCGACGAGCGGGTCCTTCCCGGTGGCCGGGGCGTCGTCCGCCCCGGCATGTGCGGGCAGCGGTGGTGCGTGGCGTGGGAGGGGGTTCTACGATCGGGGAGCATGACGAGGGAGGGCGAGGGACCGCCGGGGGCCAATCCGTACCGGCGGCCGGGGTATCGGCAGCCGAACCCGTACACGGGCGGGCAGCCTGCCCCGCCGGGGAAGCGGCGGGCGCGGGTCGTCGTGGCGGTCGGCTCGGTCGTGGCCGTGCTGGTGGTGGCGGTCGTGGGTGCGGTGATGCTCCGCGACGGGGGCGACAGCGGCGAGGCGCGCACGCCCGCCGAGGAGAGCACGGGCCCGAGCCGGGTGCCCGACGATCCGCGTGCGGGCCACCAGGAAGCGCCCGATCCGGTGGTGGCGCCGGACTGGCAGGTGCAGACGGTGGAGTCGCACCGCCTCGCGTTCGACGTGCCGCCCCCGGACGCCTGGGAGCTGGGCGGCGAGAACGACGCCGTGTACGTCGGGAACGCGGACGAGGAGGACGGCATCCTGGCCGCCGTGGGGGCGCCCGCCCGGTACCTGCCCGGGTGGTGCCCGCAGGCGGAGGCGGCGGGGAACCTCAGCCAGCGGGCGCTGGCCGGGACCATGAGCGGGCAGGGCTTCGCGGACACCGCCGAGGCTGCCGCGGACCGGGCCCGGGCCTGGGCGACGGCGCAGTTCGACGCGGAGGGCGGGGAGTTGGAGGTCTCCGGCGCGGAGCCGTTCGAGAACGAGCACGGCGTCGCCGGGCACACCGTGACCGCCACGGTCACCGGCGTTCCCGGGGCCGCGGACGATCCGGACCATCCGTGCGGCACCTCCGACGGGCTGGTGATCACCGTGTCGTATCTCAACGCCGACCATGACGTGTCCGTCTGGGCGCTGATCGCGGACACCGGGGTTCCCGACGCCCTGGACGACGCGACGATCGAGCGGATCGTCGGCAGCCTCCGGCCGTTCCCCGAGGAGGACTAGCGGGTTCCGGGTCTTCCGCCCGGCCACCGGCACGTCATACGTTATTCCATGGATTTCTGGGTGCCCTGATCATGGTCGTCGCCCAGCTCGTCATGGTCGCGATCATGACCATGACGCCCGTCCACATGCACGGTCACGGCCACGGCGGCACCGCCTCGGGACTGGTCACCGCCCTCCACGTCGGCGCCATGTATCTGCCCTCGCCGCTGACGGGCCTGCTCGTGGACCGTTTCGGCCCCCGGCGGCTCGCCGCCGCGTCCGCGGGCGTCCTGGTGGCCGCGGGCGTGCTGGCCGCGGTCGCCCCGCCGGGCTCCGTCGCGCTGCTCGCGCTCGCCCTGGCTCTGCTCGGCCTGGGCTGGAATCTCGGTCTCGTCTCGGAAACGGCCCTCGTCACCGACGCCGTGCCGCCGGGCGGCCGGGCCCTGACCCAGGGGCTGGTCGACGTGTCCATCGCGGTCGCCGGCGCCGCCGGGGGCATGACGTCCGGCGTCGTGGTGGACGCCGCCGGTTTCCCGGTTCTGGCGCTGGCCGGGGGCGCCCTGGCCCTTGTGCTCGTGCCCGCCGTCGCCGCCTCGGCCCGTCCCCGCCGCCGGCCGTCCACCGATGAGTTCCGCCGCGTGGGCGGGTCTGCATCGGCGTGACCGCCGTATCGCCGCGGCACGCCCGCGGCCGGGAAGGAAGCCCATGAGCAAGCTGATCGTCTCCGAATTCGTGACCCTCGACGGTGTGATGGAGGCGCCGGGGGGTGAGCCGACCCATCCGCACACGGGGTGGGTGATGGACTACCAGGGGCCGGAGCAGGTGCGGTACAAGCTGGGAGAGGTGCTGGAGGCGGAGACGCTGCTGATCGGGCGGGTGACGTACGAGTCGTTCGCCGGGGCCTGGCCGACGTACACCGGGGAGTTCGCCGACCGGATGAACGGGATGCCGAAGGTGGTGGTGTCGGGGACGCTCACGGATCCCGCGTGGCACAACACCACCGTGCTGGCGGGGGACGTGGCCGAGGGCGTCGCCGGGCTCAAGGAGCGGGCGGGCGGGCCCGTCCTGGTCCAGGGCAGCGGGACGCTGGTGCACGCCCTGCTCGACCACGATCTGGTGGACGAGCTGCGGCTGATGGTGTTCCCGGTGTCGATCGGCTCGGGGCTGCGGGTGTTTCCCGGCACGCGGCGCAAGACGTCCTGGCGGGTCGTGGACAGCGCGACGTTCCCGTCGCAGGTCCGGGTCGACACCTATCGCCGGGTCTGATCCGTCACCGGCCGGGCCGGGGG
Organism: Streptomyces sp. URMC 129; assembly: GCF_051386415.1. Lineage (NCBI taxonomy): Bacteria > Bacillati > Actinomycetota > Actinomycetes > Kitasatosporales > Streptomycetaceae > Streptomyces > Streptomyces sp. URMC 129. The sequence goes on along the minus strand of NZ_JBPQTQ010000097.1, from coordinate 5,261 downwards.
CGGTCTCCCGCCGGGTCAGCCCAGGTAGCCGTGGAGGAAGACACGGACCCCGGCGCGGACCGCCTCGGTGGTCCCGGCGGGGTCGGGGGCGGTGGTGCCGCCCGGGTAGGACGGGTTCGTCACCGAGACCAGCTTCATGAGGTGGACGGCGGCCAGGTCCGGGTCGCCGTCGCGCAGCAGTCCCCGGTCGGTGAGGGCGCGCAGGCGGGCGGCGAGGGCGCGGCGGACGCGGAGCGGTCCGAGCTCCTGCCAGGCGTCGATCGCGGGCCGCGGGATGTGGCCGCGTTCGGCGTTGATCTGGCGGGTGAGGGCGAAGTGTGCGGCGTGGCCCGCGGTGGACTGGGCGGCCCAGTCGAGGCCGAACGCGACGAGGTCGGGTTCGAGGTCGGTGACCTTGCGCAGGTGGCGGTCGATGATCGCGATCTGGGCGTCGGCGGCGCGGGTGGCGCTCTCCCGGATGACGTCGTGGAACAGCGCGGCCTTGTCGCCGAAGTGGTTGTAGATGGTGCGGGTGGAGACGCCGGCCTCGGCGGCGATGGCGTCGACGTTCGCGCGGCTGTAGCCGTCGCGGGCGAAAACGGTGAGGGCCCCGGCGAGGATGGCGCGGCGCTTGTCCGCGAGTCCGCCGCGGGGCCGGGTCCGTGCCGTGCCGCCGCCGGTGCTCGTGCCGGTGGTGCCCGTGGTGCCCGTGGTGGTGTCGCGCCTGGTCATCGTGGGAGGTCCCGAGCTGCTCGCCGTGGGTACCCTACGCGGCGCTGGGGCGGGCGGGGGCGGGCCGGTGCACGGTGCGGCGCGGGGTGAAGTCGTCGCCGCCGCCGAAGGGGCGTCCGTCGAGGTTCCAGCTCCAGGAGACGGTGGGGGTGATCGTGAGGTAGGGGGCGGTGCCGAACCGGCCCTCGCGTTCGGTGACCTCGGCGGTGCCGTAGACGCGCAGGAAGCGGGGGGTCCACGGGTCGGTGGAGACCAGGTCGTCGACGACGAGGGCGACCTGGGGGTTTCCGGCCCGCACGTTGCGGTGCTTGCGGGTGCGGGCGGGGTCGACGCCGCCGACGTGGAAGAGGGTGCCGTCGAACTCGAAGCCGACGGGCGCGACGTCGGGCTGGCCGTCGGGGCCGACGGTGGCGATGCGGGCGAGGGGCTGGGAGCGCAGGTAGGCGATTTCCTGCTCGCTGAAGGACATGGGTGTCTCCTGGGTGCGCGCGGCCCGGTGCGGGCGGCCCGGCTGTTCGAAGGGGCGGGACACCAAAGTACAACGCTCACTGCAAAAGGTAAAACGCTCACTGCAAGAACGGGCCGGGGCCCGCGGTGTTCGCGGGGCGTGCGGTTGCGCCCGCGGCGTATGCGGCGTCCGCCCGGGTACCCGGGCGGACATGCGGATGAGCGTGATGGACGTGGGATCGAACACGGCGTGCCTGGTCGTCGCGGATGTGGCGGACGGGGCACCGGCGCCGGTGCACACGGCCAAGTACCCGCTGCGCCTGGGGCAGCGGCTGGACCGCAGCGGCCGCGTTTCCGGGGAGCAGATCCGGCAGATGACGGCGGCCGTGGGAGCGGCGCGGGCCGAGGCGGAACGGTGGGGGACGCCGGCGCCGCTGGCGTTCGCGACCGCCGTGGTGCGGGACGCGCCGAACCGCGCGGAGGTGCTGCGGGCGGTGGAGGACGGGACCGGGGTGCGGTTGTGCGTCCTGCCGGGCGAGCTGGAGGCGGAGCTGACGTTCCTGGCGGTGCGGCGGTGGATGGGCTGGCAGGCCGGGCCGCTGACGCTGCTGGACCTGGGCGGCGGGACGCTGGAGGTGGCGTTCGGCCGGGGGCGGCTGCCGGACTTCGCGGTGTCGCTGCCGCTGGGCGCCGGGCGGCTGACGCGGGAGCACTTCCCGCAGGACCCGCCGCCGAAGGAGGCGATCAGGGCGGTGCGGCGGCGGGTGCGGACGCAGTTGCGGGACGTCGCCACCCGCATCCGGCAGGAGCGGACGCACACGCCGGTGGCCGCGTCGCGCACGTTCCAGCAGCTCGCGCGGCTGTGCGGGGCGCCTCCGGAGCGCCAGGGGCCGTTCGTGCGGCGTCAGTTGGCGCGGCCGGACCTGCGCCGGGCGGTGGACCGGCTCGCGTGCCTGCCGGTGGAGCGGCGGGCGGCGCTGCCGGGGATCTCCGCGGCGCGGTCGCGGCAGGCGCTGGCGGGAGCGGTGGTGGCGCACGCGACGATGAAGCTGATGGGGCTCGGGGCGGTCACGATCTGCCCGTGGGGGCTGCGCGAGGGGATCATGCTGCGCCACGTCGAGGACGGGACCGGCTGGTGGGAGGCGGTGGAGGGTGCGGGCGCGGCATGTGCGTGACCGCTCTGGGTACGCGTAGCGCATGAAAAAGAACGAAGAGGAAGAAAAGCGGAAGAAGCGGGACAAGGCGGTCGAGGAGCGGCGGGAGACGGACCGCGAGCGCGGCGCGTCCCGCCCGTTCGACTACCCCTACGGGGAACGGCGGGCCGGCGTGCGGGCCCGGCGTCACATCAGCAGGGAGCGGGCCGACTCCGACACGCAGCCCGGCATCCCCGGCGGCTACGGCGCGACCGGCGGCGGGCAGCCGGCCGGCGGCCCGGCGGAGCAGGAGGAGCGCGGCGAGGGCGGCCGGGCGGGCGAGGGACACCCCTGACCCCCGGGGACGCCGCACCGGTCACCCGAACGGGAAGCGGCGGCCCCCGGCCCGGGCTGGGGGCGTCAGGGGAGCGGCCCGGTGTCCAGGGCGGCGGCGATCTCGCGGACGCGCCCGCGCAGCCAGCGGTGCGCCGGGTCGGCCTCGTTGCGGGGGTGCCATGCCTGGGCGATCGTCAGCGGCGGCAGGTCGAGCGGGATGTCGAACGCGGCCAGGCCGAGGCGTTCGATCTGGGCGCGGGCCACGAACCGCGGGGTGCGGCAGACCAGGTCGGAGCCGGCCGTCGCCAGGAGGGCGGCGGCGAACGACGGGACGGAGGCCACGACCCGGCGGCGCAGGCCCCGGGCGGCGAGCAGGTCGTCGATCGGACCGTGGAGCCGGCCGCGCCGGGAGGCGGTGACGTGTTCGGCGGCGGCGTAGCGCTCGGGCGTGATCGGGCCGGTGAGCAGCGGGTGGCCGCGGCGGACGACGCCGACGTTGTCGTCGGTGAGCAGGTGCGCCACGCGGGTCTCGGGCGCCCGGTCGGTGATGACGCCGATCTCCAGGTCGACGGTGCCCTCGCGGAGCAGGAGGGAGTCGCCCGGCCCCTCGGGCAACAGCCGCAGTGAGACGCCGGGGGCCTCCGCGCGGATCCGCTCCAGCAGGCGCATCCCGATGGCGGTCACCAGCGCGTCGTCGGCGAGCAGGGTGAACGTGCGCTCCAGCGTGGCCGGGTCGAGGACGCCGACCGGGGCGAACAGGGCCCGGGCGTCCTCCACGAGCCGCCGTACGTCCTCGCGCAGTGCCAGGGCCCGGGGGGTGGGGACCATGCGGCGGCCGGAGCGGACCAGGACGGGGTCGCCCAGCGCGCGGCGGATCCGGGCCAGGGTGCGGCTCATGGCGGGGCTGGAGAGGTGGAGCCGGTCGGCGGCGCCGCCGACGCTCTCCTCCTCCAGCAGCGCGTCGAGGGCGAGCAGCAGGTTCAGGTCCAGTCTGGAATGCATGAGACGCACTTTTCTCTTGCGAAAGTTGCATTTGAAGTCATGTCGATGGGGTGCCTACGGTACTGGGGACGGTCGGCCGCCGCCATGTCCCTGAACTCCCCCTCCTCACAGTGAGGTTCTTCGTCATGACCGTCATCGCTCCACCGGCGGCGTCCGCGCCGCCCCGGCCGGGGGGCCGCGGTGCGCGCGCCGTCCCCGCCCTGATGTCCGCCTGCGTCGTGCTGTGCGTGGGGCTCGTCGCCGCCGTCAACCTGGCCATTCCGCAACTGGCGGGCGGCTCCCTGCGGCCCTCCTCGGACGAGCTGCTGTGGATCGTGGACGCCTACGTCATCGCCTTCGCCTGCCTGCTGATACCGGCGGGGGCGCTGGGCGACCGGCTCGGCCGCAAGGGCGCGCTGCTGACCGGCCTGGCCGTCTTCGCGGCGGGCTGCGCGCTGTCCGCGCTGGCCCCGGGCGCGGAAGCGCTCATCGCCGCGCGGGCGCTGACCGGGGCGGGGGCCGCGCTGGTCATGCCCGCCACGCTGTCGCTGACGCTGCAGGCCGCCGCCCCCGAGCGCCGGGCGCACGCCATCGCGCTGTGGACGGCGGCCACCGGCGCGGCGGGCGCGCTGGGCAATCTCGGCGGCGGGCTGGCCATGGAGTACCTGCCGTGGCAGGGGCTGTTCTGGGCGGCGGTGCCGCCGGCGCTGGCCCTGCTGGCGCTGACCGCCTGGCTGGCGCCCCGCGGAGAGCGGCATCCGGCGCACGCGGACCCGGTCGGCACGGTGCTGTTCGTCCTGGCGTTCATGGCGCTGCTCTACGGGGTCATCGAGGGTCCGGGGCGCGGGTGGGGCTCCCCCGCGGTGCTGGGCGCGTTCACCGTGGCGGCACTGCTGCTGGCCGCGTTCACCGGCCACGCGCTGCGGGCCGCGCAGCCGCTGATCGATCCGCGGGTGTTCGCGGTGCGGCGGCTGCGGGCCGGGGTGGCGGGCGTGGCGGTCACGTTCTTCGGGCTGTTCGCGCTGTTCTTCGTCAACGCCCAGTACCTGCAGTACGCGAAGGGGTACGCGCCGGTGGTGACCGGGCTGGCGATCGGGCCGCTGGTGCTGGGGATGCTGCTGGTGGCGCGGCGCGGGGTGGACCTGGCGGCCCGTTTCGGTACCCGGCCCGTGGTGGCGGCCGGGCTGCTGGTCCTGGCGGGCGGGCTGGCGCTGCTGTCGCTGGCCGACGCGGACACGCCGTACCCGCTGTACGCCGGGGTGCTGCTGGTGATGGCCGTGGGGATGGGGCTGTCGATGCCCGCGCTGTCCGGGGCGATCATCGGGGCGCTGCCGCGGGAGCGGTCGGGCCTGGGCTCCGGACTGAACGGCGCGGCGCGGGAGATGGGCAGCGCGCTGGGCGTGGCGGTGATGGGCACGGTGCTGGCGGGACGTTTCGCCGGTGCGCTGCCGCCGGGGGTGCCGGACGGGTCGGCCGGTCAGGCGCTGACGGCGGCGGGCGAGCTGGGGCCGGCGGCCCGGGCGGAGGTGGTCGCGGCGTTCACGGACGCGATGGGCGCGGGCTTCCGGGTGGTCGCGGCTGTGGTGGCGGTGCTGGCGGTGCTGGTGCTGTTCTGGTTCGGCGGCGACGAGGCGTGAGGGCCGGGGCGGGGTG
>NZ_JBPQTQ010000096.1:0-24682 GCF_051386415.1 Streptomyces sp. URMC 129 | reverse complement strand
GCCCCCTCCCCAGCCCCTTGGCGGGTGGCGCAGGCAAGCGCCCCGCGGCGTGTACAAGCGCTGGCGCGTCCCGGGGCACCCCGCCCCTCGCCCGCCTCGGAACCGGCGGGGGGCGGGCCCATTCCCGCCCGCTCCGGCACCACCCCACCCCTGCCGGGGCGGGCGCCCACCACGACCCGCCACCCGTAAGGAGACGCCATGGTCAAAAGTGCCGACGAGATGGACGACGACGAGTTCTTCGCCAACGTGCGGGGTCTCGCATCCGCCGCGAACGCCGCGCACGACACGTCGCTGCCGCAGGATGTCCGCGAACTGGCAGCCGACCTCGGCGGCGACCTCGCCGACAGGCTCCGCAGCGACGCCGAGGATCGGTAACCGACCCCCGACCCCTGCCCGGGTCCGCGAGCGCCCGGGCAGGACTCCGGCGGCGGCTGCCAGCCGCCGGAACTGGGCCCCGGCCGTCACGAGTCAGGCGGCCGGGGCCCCTCCTAGACTGCTGACCGCCGCCGCAGATCGATCCAGCACGTACCGCCGTGGCAAGCTGCCCGGTCTGCGGCACGATCGTGTCTGTGGAGCCCGGCGAACAGGTTCCGATTCATCAGGAGACCGGCGAGCTGACCACCTGTCCCGGCAGCGGGCAGGCCGCGCAGTAAGGCGCCACAGCGGAAGCGAGGCGACGCCCCTGCCCTTCCAAGGAGAGGAGAGCGGGGGCGTTTCTGCATGTCAACGGACCGTAGACGCGACACACAGCCCGCAGTTACGCTACGCGCACAGTGTGTCGGCGGCGTGCGACCGAACCGGCGCCCCATAAGGGGGAGTGTCACATGACATTCTGTGGGAACCGCGTTTGCCGTGGCGGCAGGACCGGTATCCACGAGGAGGCGCCTTCTTCTCGTTCGGAAGTCACGGTCGGAAGCGCGCCGCCGCGACCCGTCCACGACCTCAAGGGGGTGGCATGTCCGTAGAACTGGGCAGCTCCAAGGTGCTCGACACGACCGGCACGCCGCATGTACCCGCGCAGCACGCACCCTCGTTGCCGCACGAAGCTCCCGCGGACACCGACAGCCTCGACACCCGCACGCTCTCGCGCTCCCTGTTCCAGCGCCTGGCCACGCTCGACGCGGACAGCCCGGAGCGCGGCTATGTGCGGGACACCCTGATCGAGCTCAACCTCCCGCTGGTCCGCTACGCGGCGGCCCGATTCCGCAGCAGGAACGAGCCGATGGAGGACATCGTCCAAGTCGGCACCATCGGTCTGATCAAGGCCATCGACCGCTTCGACTGCGAACGGGGCGTGGAGTTCCCGACGTTCGCGATGCCGACGGTCGTCGGGGAGATCAAGCGCTTCTTCCGTGACACCTCGTGGTCGGTGCGCGTGCCGCGCCGCCTGCAGGAGCTGCGGCTCGCCCTCACCAAGGCGAGCGACGAGCTGTCCCAGCGGCTCGACCGTTCCCCCACCGTCCCCGAACTGGCCGCGTGCCTGGGCGTTTCGGAGGACGAGGTCGTGGACGGCCTGGCCGTGGGGAACGCGTACACCGCCAGCTCCCTGGACTCCCCCTCGCCCGAGGAGGACGGCGGCGAGGGCTCGCTGGCCGACCGCCTCGGCTACGAGGACGCCGCCCTGGAGGGCGTCGAGTACCGCGAGTCGCTGAAGCCGCTGCTGGCCCGGCTGCCCGCCCGAGAGCGGCGGATCATCATGCTCCGCTTCTTCGCGAACATGACGCAGTCGCAGATCGGCGAGGAGGTCGGGATCTCGCAGATGCATGTCTCCCGGCTGCTGACCCGCACGCTCGCGCAGCTGCGCGACGGGCTGACCGCCGAGGAGTGACCGGGCCCGGACCGGCGGACGCGTCGCCGGTCCGGGGAGTGCGACGGGCGTCCGCGCGCCGTCGGGCTCGGCCGCGGCCTCTCAGCCGCAGCCGTGTGCCCTCAGCCGAGGGCCAGCCAGGCCACCGCGACGACCACGACGAGCACCAGCACCACACCGGCGATCATGCCGACGCGCGGCCCGGACGAGACCGCCGCCGAGGCGGCGGGTGCCGAACGCCGGTTCTGCGCCTCGTCGTTGACGAACGCCTGGAACATCTGGGTGCTGCCCGCCGGGTCGTAGTCCTGCGGACCCTGCTGAGGTGCCTGGGGATTGTGAGCCATGCCTGCCGACCCTAGCGAATCCTCCGCCGTCACTGAAGGCTGGTCCGCAGCACCGGCAGTCCGCTCGGGGTCCTGATCTCCAGCGACCTGATGTCCGCGCGCGGCAGCGGCGTGGACACGGCCACCCGCGCCGTCTCCTCGGGCAGCACGTGCCAGCGGGCGAGTTCGTCCGCCGCGCCGTCGTGGTCTATCGCCACCAGCACGTAGTCGCCCACCTGGTCACCGCCGTAACGGCACTCCATCCGCACCCGCGTCCCGCCGCCGTCCTCCGCCGGGACGAGCATGATGTCGGCGCTCACCGGCCAGTTGCCCAGCGGCGTCATCGCGGCCACGGTCGGCCGCTCGTCACCCCCGGCGCCGGTGCTCCCGGAGGCACCCGTGAGGGTGAACGACACCACCAGGCACGCCGCCAGCGTCACCCCGCCCGCCGCCGTCAGCACCGCCAGCCCGCGCCGCCGCCGGCGCTCCCGGGCGACCCGCGCCAGCAGCGCGGGCAGCAGCGACGCCGCGGGCGGCCCCGGCCGCAGCCCCAACTCCCCGCCGCCGGGCGCCACCTGGCCCAGCAGGCCGAGCAGCCCCGGCAGCCCGGCCAGTTCGCCCACGGCCCGCGCGCAGCCGTCGCAGCCGCGCAGGTGCTCCTCGAACTCGGCCCGGTCGTGCGGGGAGAGCGCCCCGAGTACGTACGCCCCGTCGTACATCGCGAAGGGGTCCGCGCTCATCGCGTCACCCCCTTTTCCTCCAGTACCAGGCGCAGCGCGCGCAGGGCGTAGTGCGTCCGCGACTTGACCGTGCCCTCCGCGACGCCGAGACGGGCGGCGGCCTCGGCCACCGACAGCCCCTGGAAGTAGCAGAGCACCAGCACCTCGCGGTGGCGCTCGGTGAGTTCGGCCAGCGCGTCGGCCACCAGCCAGCCCTGCACGGCGCGTTCGGTGTCGTCCGGCACGGCCAGCTCCGGGGGCTCACCGGTGCTGATCTCGGCGCGCGCCGCCGCCGAGCGCCAGTTGTCGATGACGATGCGCCGGGCGACGGTGAACAGCCAGGTGCGCGCCGAGCGTGTCGTCTGGTCGAGCACGCCCGGGTGCCGCCAGGCGCGCAGCAGCGTCTCCTGTGCCACGTCCTCGGCCCGGTCCCGGTCGCCGCCGGTGAGCTGGAGCGCGAACGCCCACAGGGCGGCGGCGTGTTCGTCGTGCAGGGCACGCATCAACTGCTCCTCCGGCGGCTCTTCCCGCGAGGGCCGGGGCCGTGCGGGCCGGGTCTTGTGGGGCCGTTGCCGCTGAGGCTGTTCCCGCGCCTGGTCGTTCACGCCCGCCGGCCCCGCTCCCGGAGCCGCGGGCCGAGCAGGGCGGCGCCGCCCAGGACGCAGACCGCCTCGGTGATCACGCCCCACACCTCCTCGTCCGTGCGGAACTGCTCCTCGACGCCGAAGAAACCGACCGTCAGCGACAGGGCGTAGGCGCCGAGCGTCGCCGCCCCGTAGGCGACCGCCGCCAGCTCCGGCAGCCAGTGCCCGCGCCAGGCCAGGACGGCGAGGGCCAGGACCGGCCCGGCGGCCACGTTGACCAGGAAGAGCGGGCCGACGACGTCCTCGTCACGCGCCCAGTCCCGCCACACCACCAGGTGCACCCAGGCCGAGCCGAGCAGGCCGAGTGCCGTCAGTACCCGCAGTGCCCCGCCCACCGCCATGGCTCGCTCCTCGCTCCCTCGCTCGCGCGCCCCGCGTCCCTCACCCCGACCACACGTGCCGCAACGGCGCGGGGTTCAACTATCCCGCGCCCGCCGCGCGCCCGTGCCACCACGGTCCGGCATCGGGTTGAACCGGTCGGTGACCGGCTGCGTGTGCTCGGGTATGACAACGACCCCGCACGACCACCAGCGGCGGACGGCCCCGTGCCGCCGCTCCGTTCTCGCCGCCTCCGCCGCCTCCGCCGGGGCCCTCGCGCTCACCGCGTGCGGCGACGGCAGCGGCGCCGAGGACGCCGCCGAGCCCGGCGCGGGACCGATCGCGGCCCTCGTCGACGTGCCGGTCGGCGAGGCCGTCGCCGTCAAGACGCCGAACGGCGCGGACGCGCTGCTCTTCCGGTCCGACGAGACGACCGTCACCGCGTTCAGCGCGATCTGCACGCACGCCGGCTGCACCGTCCAGCCGGACGGCGACCAGCTGCACTGCCCGTGCCACGACTCGTTCTTCGACGCGGCCACCGGTGAGCGCCTCGAAGGCCCGGCCGACGCGCCGCTGCCACCCATCCGGGTCAAGATCGAGGGCGATCGCGTGGTCACCGAGTGATACCGGAATAGCGGGTCCCGCCGCGCGGTTGCGCCCCTCATGGACTCCACACTCGCGCAGAAGCCCGCCGGGGGCCTCGGCCGCATCGGCGTCTGGAGCAGCGCGCTGCGCTCCGAAGACCCGGCGCGGCGGACGGAGATCGCGGACGCCGCCCATGAGCTGGACGAGCTGGGCTACGGCACGATCTGGCTCGGCAGCAACCCCGGCGTGGCACAGGCCGTTCCGGTGCTCCGGGCCACCAGGCGGATCACGGTCGCCACCGGCATCCTGAGCATCTGGGAGCACGAAGCGGACGACGTGGCCCGGGCGTTCGCGGAGGTGAACGCGGCGCACGGCGAGCGCTTCGTGCTCGGCCTCGGCGTCAGCCACAGCGCCCTGACCGACCGCTACCAGCGGCCGTACGCGGCGATGCGCGCGTACCTGGCGGCCCTGGACGCCGCCGCGACCCCGGTCCCGGCGGACCGGCGGGTGCTGGCGGCGCTCGGCCCGAGGATGCTGGAGCTGGCCCGCGACCGGGCGCGCGGCGCGCACCCGTACCTGGTGACCGTCGAGCACACCGCCCGGGCGCGCGAGACGCTCGGCAGCGCGGCGGTGCTCGCGCCGGAGCTCAAGGTGGTCCTCGACCCCGACCCGGACCGGGCGCGCGCCACCGCCCGCGCCTACCTGTCGTACTACCTGGCGCTGCCCAACTACACCAACAACCTGCTGCGGCTCGGCTTCACCGAGGACGACTTCCGCGACGGCGGCAGCGACCGGCTGCTGGCCGAGGTGTTCGTGCTGGGCGACGCGGAGGCGATCCGGTCCCGGGCGGAGGACTACTTCGCGGCGGGCGCCGACCACCTCGCGCTCCAGGTCGTCACGGAGGACCCGACCCGCGACATCCCCCTCCCCGCCTACCGGACCCTGGCCGCCGCGCTCGGCCTCACCGGCCATGATGGGTAGATGACCGCCACCCTCCGGCTCGCTCAGCGCGAGGAAGCCGACGCGCTGCTGGCCCGCAGCCCGCTGGCCGCGCTCGTCGGCATGCTCCTGGACCAGCAGATCCCGATGGAATGGGCCTTCACCGGCCCCTGGACCCTGGCCACCCGCCTGGGCCGCGACGACCTGGACGCCCGTGAGATCGCGGCGCACGACCCGGAGGCGTTCGCCGCGCTCTTCGCCACCAAGCCGGCGATCCACCGCTACCCCGGCTCGATGGCCAAGCGGGTGCAGGCCCTGTGCCGGTACCTGGTCGACCACTACGACGGCGACGCCGCCGTGGTCTGGAACGGCGCGGCGGACGGCAAGGACCTGCTGCGCCGGGTGCTGGCCCTGCCGGGCTTCGGGCAGCAGAAGGCCCAGATCTTCGTGGCCCTGCTGGGCAAGCAGCTCGGCGTCACCCCGGACGGCTGGCGCGAGGCGGCGGGCCCGTACGGCGAGGAGGGCTCCTACCGCTCGGTCGCCGACATCACCGGCCCCGAGTCCCTGAGCCGGGTCCGCGCGTACAAGCAGGAGGCGAAGCGGCGGGCCTGACCTCAAATTTCCCTCTGAGGTTGGCCGGTTGCCTTTTACCTGGCCCCGCTGTGGGCATGGTGCAGATGTGACGCCGACCACACGGCGCGGTTTGAGCCCGGGGGAGTCTGCCATGACAGGCAACCACTTCGCTCCGAACGAGTCCGGCGCGGCCCCGCTCCCCGAGATCGGGACGATGGCCCTGGACAGGTCACGCGGCATGATCGGCCGCGTCATGGCCCACCTCCACGGCACGATCTGGCTCCGCCCCCCGGGCGGCGGCCACGAATGGACGGCCCGTCCCGAGGACGTCACCCCCCTCACGGCCAGCGAATCCCTGCGCGCCCGCGTCAAAGAACTGAACCACCGCACCCGCACCACGGGCTGACCGGTCCGTCCGTACCGTGTCTCTACCGTCACCCGGCGTACCCCCAGCCTGTTACCCGCCGTGATATAGCGTGCGCGGTCCGACACGCCACCGCCGAGGGGTTGACCGCCCGTGCATGTTCCGAACCCACCTCCCCCACGGCCCGCGTGGCGGCATCCGGCCCTGCTCATCACCGCCCTGGTGCTCCTGCCGCCCGTCGGCATCGTCCTCGTGTGGCGGAGCGGCTGGCCGCGGCGGAAGAAGATCATCGCGGCGGTCGTCTCGGGGGTCTGGTTCGCCCTCATCCTGTTCACCCCCTCGGAGGACGAGCAGCCGGACGACGAACCCCGCGCCGAACCCCGCCGGACGGCGCGGATACCGGATCTGACCGGCCGCGACCTGGCCTCCGCCAGTGACGCCGCCGACGACGCCGGTTTCCGGTCCACGTCCCACGACGCGACCGACGAGGACGCCGGCCAGTGGGTCCAGGAGAACTGGTCGGTCTGCTTCCAGTCCCCGGCGGCCGGCACCGAGGCCGCCCCCGACACGGTCATCGACTTCGCCGTCGTCCGCGACGGCACGCCCTGCCCGCCCCGCGACGGCGCGGCCGTCCCCCACCCCGAGGTGCCCGGCGTCCTGGGCCTCCCGTTCGCCGACGCGGAGTCGGCGATGCGCGAGGTCGAGCTAACCGGCATCGAGGCGGAGAGCGCCTATACGGACGTGCCCCTCCCGGCGGAGCACGACGACTGGGTCGTGTGCTTCCAGCACCCGGCCGAAGGCGAGAAGATCCAGCACCCGGACACCGTCGACGTCACGCTGTCCCTCACCGCCCCCGCCACGGACTGCCCCACAACCGAAGGCACCGACCTCCACCCCGATCCGCCCACCACGGACGACGAGGAGGCCGGGAACGAGGACGACGGCGGGTACGTCTACTACGAAGACTGCGCGGCAGCCCGGGCCGCCAACGCGGCCCCGCTGCACCGCCACGACCCCGGCTACCGGGACGCCCTCGACGGCGACGACGACGGCATCGCCTGCGATACCTGACCACCCACGCGAAAGCCCCGTTCCGCGAACCGGAACGGGGCTTCGATATGTGTGCTGCGCGCTCGGCAGGATTCGAACCTGCAACCTTCTGATCCGTAGTCAGATGCTCTATCCGTTAAGCTACGAGCGCTCGGCCCGGGGGCCGTGTTGCGGGGACAACATTACATGACCCGGCCGTCCTGGTGAAATCAGATCCGGGGGGCCGGGCTGACCTGCGGAAACAGCAAAAGCCCTGGTCGGTGGGGACCAGGGCTTTCGGGTGTTCTCGATCTTGTTCTGTCGGCGGAGGCTCCGGGATTTGAACCCGGGATGGGGGGTAACCCCAAACCGCATTAGCAGTGCGGCGCCATAGACCAGACTAGGCGAAGCCTCCTCGCACAGCAGCGCGAGCGCCGCGTGCGAGCAAATGATGCCACAGCCCGAACGGCCGCAGCCAATCGGATCCCACCCTACGGGGGTGTCGTCGTCGCGTCGAGTTGCGCAACGCAACGGGCCGAGGAGCGTTAGCAGTGGGAGCGGAGGCATCACCCGCCTCGCGCCACTCGTCGACCCTACGCGTCAGGAGCACCCGTATGCCGTACAAGAGCCTCACCGCCGTTCTCGCCCTCGCCACCTCCGCCGTGCTGCCGGCCGTCGCCGTCGCCGACGAGCCCAGTGCCGACACCCACCGGCTGGAGATCACCGTCACCGGGACCGGGGAGACGGACGGCACCTTCCTGCTGACCTGCCAGCCCGCCGGGGGCGACCACCCGCAGCCCGAGGAGGCGTGTGCCGCGATCGAGGCGGCCACCGCGCCGTTCGAGCCGGTGGCGGCGGACACCCTGTGCACCTATATGTACGGCGGACCGGCCACCGCCACGGTCGAGGGCACGTGGAACGGGGAGCCGGTGCGGGCCGAGTTCAGCCGCTCCGACGGGTGCGAGATCGCCCGCTGGGACGCGCTCGTTCCGGCGCTGCCCGCCCTGAGCTGACCGGCTCTGAGCTGCTTCTTCCGCACGCACCGCCGCGTCCGGCGCGGCTGCCCGTAGACTCCCCCTCATGACACGCACGGGGTACGTGCATCCGGAACACGTGGGTCAAGGGAGGAACCGACGTCGTGAGCAGCAGGCCAGCGAGGGGCGCTGCTCGCCTCGCCGCCATACTCGACGCGTTGCCCGACGCGCTGTTGCTCGTCAACGGCAACGGCACTGTGGTCAACGCGAATGCCATCGCCGTGGAGACGCTGGAGGTGCCGGGCGCCCCGCTGATCGGTCGCGGACTCCTCGATATCGTGCCTGATTTCGACCCGCGCCGGATCCCCGGTTCCATGCGCCGCCCGGAGGAGGACCCCAGCGTCCGGACCAAGCCCACCCGGATGGTGGCCCGGCGCACGGACGGTGTCGAGCTGCCGGTGGAGGTGACCAGCGCCGGCCTCGGCGCGGGTCACGCTCCGTACGCGTCCGCGATCGAGGCGGCGTTTGCGGACGACTACACCGGTGAGGAATTGCTGGTGCTGATCATTCGCGACCTTTCCGGCGCCCTCGACACGGAGGCCGAGCTGGTCCGCCAGCAGCGGCAGACGGAGATGATCCTGCGCGCCGCGTCCGAGGGCGTGGTGGGCGTGGACACCGCCGGCCGGATCGTGCTGGTCAACCCGGCGGCGGCGCAGATCCTCGGCCACCGCGCCAGCCAGCTCGGTGGCCAGGAGCTGCACCCGCTGGTGCAGCACTCGCGGGCGGACGGCACCCCGTTGGCGTTCGAGGAGACCCCGCTCCACGACACGCTCACCTCCGGCCGCAAGCACCGGGTGCGCGGGCAGGTGCTGTGGACGAAGGACGGCCGGGCGGTGCCGGTCGATGTGACCACCGCGCCGGTGCGGGACGGGGATCAGCTGGTCGGTGCGGTCCTCGCCTTCACCGACCGCCGCGCCTACGACGCGCTCGCCGCCCGCCACGCGCAACTCCTGTCGGTGCTGCGCGAGAGCCTGCGCGGACCGCTCGACCAGCTCCGCACAGAGCTGGCGGCGCTGGCCTCCGACCCCGCCGGGCAGTTGTGGCCCGAGGCGAACCAGGTGCTGCACCATCTCGCCGCCGGGTACGCCCGGATGACCACCCTGGTCGACAACGTGCTCAGCTACCAGCGGCTGGACGAGGGCCGGGAGAAGCTGTCGTTCAAACGCATCTCGCTGGACACGGTCGTGTCGGCGGGCGTCGAGGGCGCGACCGAGCTGATCGGGCCGGGGCGCGCGCAGTTCGCGGTGCACGCTCCGCCGATCGAGGCGGAGGTCGACCCGGACCGGATGGCGCAGGCGCTCGCGCATCTGGTGGCGGATGTCGCCGGGGTGGACGCGACCGGGCAGGCCGTTCCCGCGGCGATGTCGCCGGGGGCCGACTCCACGATCGTGGTGGCGGCGGCGCAGCGCGGTGACGTGGTGCGGATCGAGGTGCGCGGGCCGTATCCGGGTGGCCATCCGGTGCACGAGCCGATCGTGCGGGGCATCGTGCGGCAGCACGGCGGGGTGCTGCAGACGCACCAGGTGGGCGGTTCGTCGGCGTACGTCCTGGAGGTTCCGGTGCTGGCGGCCGGGGGAACGGCTCCCCGGGCGGTCCCGGCGCGCGACGCGACCGGGGACACGACGGTGATGCCCGTTCCGGCGCAGCCCGTCCGGGGGACGACGGCGAAGACGCCGATGGCCATAGAGCCGGTGCCCGACACGCCGACCGGGCGGCGGCGCAGGCATTCCGGTGCCCCGGCGCCGTTGCCGGAGCAGGGCGGCCAGGCTCAGGGCCACGGGCAGGCTCAGGGCCACAGGGCGGGACAGGGACACGGGCAGGGACAGGGACAGGATCCGGGCCAGGATCCCGGCCGGAGTCAGGGGAACGGGCAGGAGTTCGGCCCCGGGCACGGCCGCCGGCGGCGGGCGCTCGGGGCGGCCGAGGAAGCCCCGGTGCCCACGCCCGCGCCCGCGCGGGGACCGGCGCACGCCCCGCCGCCCGCGCCCATGCCCGAGCCCGAGCCCGCACCGATGCCCCAGCCCGAGCCGACCGGGCGGCGCCGCAGAGCGGCGTCCCCGCAGGAGCCGCTCGCGCTGGGCCCGGCGGAGCACACGCCCCAGGACCCGACCGGCGCCGCCGCCCTCGAACCCGCCGTTCCGCAGAACCCACAGCAGCAACAGCAGCACCAGCAACAGCCGACCGGGCCCGTTCCCGAGACCGGTCCGGAGGAGAGCGACGAGCCGCAGGTCGTCGAGCACACGGTCGTCGCGGCCAGCCCGATCCTCGACGGCAGCGCCCCGCCCGTTCCCCCGCGCCGGCAGCCGCGCGCGCTGCCCATGCCCGGCAGCGACCGGGCGAAGACCGGCCCCCGGTCGTCCGGCGTCAGCGTGCAGACCCTCGGACAGGGCGTGCCGGTCACTCCGTCCCTCCCGTCACAGGGCGGCCCGCACCCGGCTCCGGCCCCGGCCCCCGTCCCGGCTCCCGGGCAGCCGGTGCGCCGCCGCAAGCTCGCGACGCCGCCCGCCGACGACTCGCGCGGCGCGGGGACCGGCGGACGGCAGGACTCGCAGGGCCGCGGCCGTCAGTTCGCGATCGGCGCGCCGGCCGTCGGGGCCGCCGAGGGCCCCGAGCCGCTGGACGGCCCGAACGGCGCGGTCGAGGTCACCGAGGCGCACACCGGCGGGCGCGGGCTGCGCCGCCTGACCGCTCCGGCCGACGACGAGCTGCCGCCGGAGCCGCTGGACAACCCCAGGCGGCTGCTGGTCTGGCCCGAGCCCGACGTCTCCACGCAGCAGGCGCTGACCGACCGCGGCTACCGGCCGGTGATCGTCAACTCGCGCGAGGAGGTCGACGCGCAGATCGCCGCCTACCCGGCCGCGCTCTTCGTCGATCCGCTGACCGGGCCGATCACCCGCACGGCGCTCCAGTCGCTGCGGATGGCGGCGGTGGCGGCCGAGGTGCCCGTGCTGGTGACGGCCGGCCTGGGCCAGGCGAGCCGCGAGGCCGCGTACGGCGCGGACCCGGCCGTTCTGCTCAAGGCATTGGCGCCCCGGGACAGCGAGCAGCACCCGCCGCGGGTGCTGCTGGTGGAGGAGCAGCAGGCGATCGCCCACGCGCTGACCGTCTCCCTGGAGCGGCGCGGCATGCAGGCCGCGCACGCCGCCTCGGACGCCGAGGCGGTGGAGGTGGCGGCGCAGATCCGGCCGAACCTGGTGGTCATGGACCTCAACCAGGTCCGGCGCCGGCGGGCCGGGATCATCGACTGGCTGCGGGTGAACGGGCTGCTGAACCGCACGCCGTTCGTCGTCTACACGGCCGCCGAGATGGATCCGAGCCAGCTTCCGCTGCTGGCCTCGGGGGAGACGGTGCTCTTCCTCGCGGAGCGCTCCACCAACCCCGAGGTCCAGTCCCGGATCGTCGACCTGCTGGCCAAGATCGGCGCCCACTGACCGCGGACTCCCCGGCCCCTCAGCGGATCAGCCGATCGGCAGATCAGCCGATCAGCGGAGCGTTGTGACCGTCAGTTCGCCCTTGGCGTAACGGGCGCGGAGCAGCTTCTTGTCGAACTTGCCGACGCTCGTCTTGGGCACGGCGTCGATGGTCGTCCACCGTTCGGGCAGCTGCCAGCGGGCGATCCGTTCGCCGAGGAACGCGCGCAGCTCCTCGTACGTGACGCTCCCGGCGTCCTCCGCGCCGCTCAGCACGACGGCGGCGAGGGGGCGTTCGCCCCACTTCTCGTCGGGCACGGCCACGACGCAGGCCTCGGTGACGGCGGGGTGGGCCATCAGGTGGTTCTCCAGCTCGACCGACGATATCCACTCGCCGCCGGACTTGATGACGTCCTTGGCGCGGTCGGTCAGCGTCAGATAGCCGTCGGGCGTGATCACCCCGACGTCGCCGGTGCGCAGCCAGCCGTCCGGGCTGAACTTGTCCTCCGGGCGCAGCGGCTCGCCGTCCGCGCCGCCGTAGTACGCGGCGGCGATCCACGGGCCGCGCACCTCCAGCTCGCCCGCCGACACGCCGTCCCACGGCAGGAACGAGCCGTCCGGGCCGGTCAGCCGGGCCTCGACGCCGGCCGGGAAACGGCCCTGGGTGATGCGGTAGGGCCACTCCTCCTCGGGGCTGAGGCCGGGCGGCGGGACGGCCATCGTGCCCAGCGGCGAGGTTTCGGTCATGCCCCAGGCGTGGGTGACGCGGACACCGTGTCGTTCCTCGAACGCCTTCATCAGCGCGGGCGGACAGGCCGAGCCGCCGATGCTGACGCGTGCGAGGGACGACATGTCGCGGGGCGTGGCGGCGAGCTCGGCGAGCAGGCCCTGCCAGATGGTGGGCACGGCGGCGGCGTGGGTGGGGCGTTCGGCGGCGATCATGTCGGCGAGCGGCGCGGGCTGGAGGAACCGGTCGGGCATCAGCAGCCCGGTGCCCGTCATGAAGACCGCGTGCGGGATCCCCCAGGCGTTCACGTGGAACATGGGCACGACCGTGAGCGTGGTGTCGGCGTCCGTCAGGCCGATCGACTGGGTCATGCTCACCTGCATCGAGTGCAGGTAGACCGAACGGTGGCTGTAGAGGACGCCCTTGGGGTCGCTGGTGGTGCCGGAGGTGTAGCAGAGGGCGGCTGCGGTGCGCTCGTCCAGCACGGGCCAGTCGTACGAGGTCGGGCGGCCGGCGATCAGCGACTCGTACGCGTGGACCGCCGCGCCGGTGCCGGCCGCGGCGGCGCGGAGCGCGGCGGTGTCGCCGGGGCCGACGACCACGAGGTGCTCGACCCGGGGCAGGCCGGGGAGGAGCGGCGCGAGGAGCGGGATCAGCGTGCCGTTGACGAGGATGACGCGGTCGGCGGCGTGGTTGACGATGAAGCTGAGCTGCTCGGGCGGGAGCCGGAGGTTGAGCGTGTGGAGGACCGCGCCCATGGAGGGGATCGCGAAGTACGCCTCCAGGTGCTCCGCGTTGTTCCACATGAGGGTCGCGACGCGGTCGCCGTCGCGGACGCCGAACTCGTCGGCCAGCGCGTGGGCGAGCTGGGCGGACCGTTCCCCCACCTCGGCGAAGGTGCGGCGGTGGGGGGTGCCGTCGCCGGTCCAGGTGGTGACCCGGGATCCCGCGTAGATGGTGGAGCCGTGCCGCAGGATGCGGCTGACCAGTAGGGGAACGTCCTGCATCAAGCCGAACACGGTGGCCTCCCGCTGTCGCGCGCGCGTCGTCAGGCGCGGGTCGTGGGTGAGCGAGCTGGGTCACCGGTGATTCTGGCGGCGCGCGGCGTCGGCGCACTACCCCCCGTGCGCCGTGAGGCGGAAATTGGTGGCGGGGCGCGCGGCGGCGGGCCGCGGGCCGTGCTGCCCAG
This sequence comes from Streptomyces sp. URMC 129, assembly GCF_051386415.1. Lineage (NCBI taxonomy): Bacteria > Bacillati > Actinomycetota > Actinomycetes > Kitasatosporales > Streptomycetaceae > Streptomyces > Streptomyces sp. URMC 129. The sequence goes on along the minus strand of NZ_JBPQTQ010000096.1, from coordinate 11,021 downwards.
GCGGTCAGGCGGGCCGTCGGACGGCCGGGCGGACAGCCGGGCGGTTAGGCGGCCATGGCCTGGTCGGCCTGGCTGATCGGGGTTTCGCGGGCGGCGACCTGGGCCAGCTCGACATCCTCGCGGAGCTTGGCCAGCGCCCGGGAGACGGCGCTCTTGACCGTGCCGACCGAGACCCCGAGCACCTCGGCCGTGGACGCCTCGCTGAGGTCCTCGTAGTACCGCAGGACGACCATCGCGCGCTGGCGGGCGGGCAGCTTGCCGACGGCCCGCCACATGGCGTCGCGGATGGCCTGCTGCTCGGCGGCGTCGGGCTCCGGGCCCGGGTCGGGCTCGGGCAGCTCCTCGACGGCGAACTCGTCGACGCGGCGCTTGCGCCACAGCGAGGTTCTCGTGTTGAGCAGGGCCCGGCGGACGTAGCCGTCGAGGGCCCGGTGGTCCTCGATCCTTTCCCACGCCAGGTACGTCTTGGTGAGGGCGGTCTGCAGCAGGTCCTCGGCGTCGCTGGGGTTGGAGGTCAGCGAGCGGGCGGTACGCAGCAGCACCGCGCCGCGCGCCTGCACGTACGAGGTGAAGGTCGGCGGCGTGCCCGTCTGGGCTGTCCTGGGCGTGGTCATGCCTTACAAATTAGGTGACATTACCGCCGGAATGGATCGGCCAGAGGTCGCGATGCCGCCTCCCCCCCAGGGTGTAGAAGGGGTGCCGGCACCACCTCCCAGAGGTGGAGGGGGTCTCCTCCTTACCCCCAGTCGTGCTCAGGGATTCACCTGATGATCGCTGGTGACCGGCCGCGGCCAGGGGCGACCGGCCGGTAGGCACGGCCGGTGCGCGCGGTCCATGCGCGTGGTCCATGCGCGTGGCCGCGCGGCCCCACCGTCCAGCGGTGTGGCCGCGCGGCCTGACCCTTCGCGTCGGAGCCGGTGGCGTACCCCAGAACGTCACCGGCCCCCGTGGCTCACCCGGCGGACACCGGGGCGAGGGCGCCGTCCGCACCGGCGATGACGTTCTCGTTGGACGCGCCTGCGGTGGCGCTCCGGCCCAAAGGGACCGCGGCGAGCGCGGCGGCGGCCCGCGCGGGGCGGATGCTTGCCATTCATTTCCTCCGTGGGCATCACGTGGTGGTGGATCGCGACGTCGCGATCCGAAATTGCCCACAAACCCGCCGGGAATTCATCTGGATTGGGGGGATTCGCTCGCATGAATGACGGCCGCCGGTTAAACCTCGTTCAGCCGGTGGCCGTCAGCTCCTCGATCCTTTTGACGAAGTCGGCGGCCGGGAGGGGGAGTTCCAGCTCGTCGACGAACTGGACGGCGTCCGGGACGTAGTGCACGACCGCGGCGGCGGCCTCCGTGAGGTACGCGCGGTCGCCGCGCAGCAGCGCGAGCACGCGCAGCACCAGGCCGGGGTTGCTGCCGTCGGCCGGCACGGTCCCGCCGCCGGTGTCGGCGTCGACGGCGACGCCGACGGCGACATCGACGTGACTGATGCGCTCGGGGTCGGGGTCGGGGTCGCGGTGCGTGGGGCGGTCGGCGTCGCCGCCCTCGGCCTGCCGGTGCCAGAGCTCGGCCTCCCAGCGCTCGCCGTGGGCGAGGTGGTGCAGGTAGAGGCAGTAGGCGGCGGCGGCGTCCCCGGCTCCGGCCGCGTACTGCCACCAGAAGCGCGCGCCGTCCTCGCGCCCGGCCAGTTGCAGCACGCAGCCCAGCACCCGGGCGCCGTCCGGGTGCGGGATGCGCCGCGCCAGGAAGACGGCCAGGTGCTGGAGGGCGCCCTCCTGCTCGACCACGGTCTGGCACAGGATCCGCAGGCGCCCGGCCGTCTCCGCGTCGTGGCCCGGATGGCCCGGACGGCCCGCGTGACGCGCTCGGCCCGGATGGCCCGGGTGGCCCGGGGCGTCCGCTTGGCCCGGGTGGCCCGGCAGTCCAGCGCGGCCCTCCATCCGGCACTGGCGCGGCACGTGGTCGGCGAGCCGGGACTCGACGCGGGCCGCGATGCGTGCCTCGGCCGCCTCGATCTCCTGCTCGGTGTACGTGTGGGGCCGGCGGGCGAGGGCCGCCCTGGCCAGCGCGTCGTCAATGGACCGCCGCGTCGTCACCGCTCACCTCCCGGGCCATGGCCAGCCAGTCACCGCGGCCGGCGGCGTCCAGCCCGAGCGCCTCCTTCAGCCGGTGCCGGGCGTACCGCTCGGTGGACCGGACGCCGGGCAGGCTGATGCCGAGGATGTCGGCGGTCTCGACCGTGCTGTAGCCGATGCAGTAGCGCAGCACGATGACGTCGTGCTGGCGCTCGGGAAGCTCCCGGATGGCCTGGTAGAGGGACAGGCTCTCGGCCAGTTCCCCTATCGGGTCGACGGCGTCGCGCAGGGCCCGGGTCTCGAACACCGCCGTGTCCGCCACGACCGCCCGGCGGCCGAGGGAGTGCGCGGCCTCGACGGTGTGCCGCTTGAGCACGGTCCACGCGTGACCGGCGGGGCCGTCGAGCCGCAGCACGTCCGGCCACTCGGCGGCAAGTTGTTCGAACGCGCGATCGACGGCCTCCTCGGCGTCGGCTCTCGTGCCCAGGAACAGCTCGGCCCAGCGCACGTAGGCGGGCCGGTAGAGCTGGTGGAAGGCGCGGAAGTCCGCCGGCAGCGGCGACAGCGGAGCCACGCCACCGCGCGGGGCGGGCAGGGGCTCGGTCACCGAAGCCCCTCCCGGCGCGCGGCGTTCCCAACGAGCTGAGCGTTCACGGACCTTCGGGTCCTCTCTTGGTCTCCATCGACAGGGTGGCACGCCGACCGGCGGACACCGATCGTGCATGGCGTGGGTCATAGATCTTACGGAAAGGAGCCTATCCGTTACGGAAAAGACCGGCTATTGCCACAACGTGGCTGACCGTGATCATCCTTTCACCGCGTACAGATGACCGTCGTCGCTGCCCACGTAGACGATCCCTCCGGCGACCGCCGGCGAGGAGCGGACCGAGGCGTCGGTGGTGAACGTCCAGCGGTACCTGCCGGTGGCGGCGTCCACAGCGTACAGATTGCCGTCGGCACTGCCGATGTACACGACGCCGTCGACGACGGCGGGCGAGGAGATGCCCGCCGCGTCGGTGAGCGGGAACGACCAGCGGCGGGTACCGTTCGCCGCGTCCACCGCGTAGAGCCTGCTGTCGTCGCTGCCGACGTAGACGGTTCCGCCGGCCACGGCGGGCGAGGAGAAGACGCGGGCGTCGGCGGCGAACGCCCAGCGCCGCTCGCCCGTGGCCGCGTCCACCGCGTACAGGCGGGCGTCCGCGCTGCCGACGTACACGGTGCCGTCCACGACGGCGGGCGAGGAGAAGATGTCGCCCTCAGTGGCGAACTCCCAGAGCTGCTCCCCGCTCTTGGCGTCCACCGCGTACAGACGGCCGTCCAGGCTCCCGACGTAGACGACGCCGTCGGCGGTGGCGGGCGAGGAGTCCACGACGTCGCCGGTCGCGAACTCCCAGCGCGGCGCGCCGCTTTCGGCATCCACGGCGTACAGGTTGCCGTCGCCGCTGCCGACGTAGACGTACCCGCCGCCGAGCGCGGGCGAGGAGAGCACGGCGTCGTCGGTGCCGAACTCCCAGAGTCTTTCCCCGTTTTCGGCGTCCAGCGCGTACAACTGACCGTCGAGGCTGCCCACGTACACGACGCCGTCGGCCACCAGGGGGGAGGACAGCACCCGTTCGGCGGTGGAGTAGGCCCATCGCCGGGCGCCGCTGGCCGCGTCCAGCGCGTAGAGGCTGCCGTCCAGGCTCCCCACGTACACGGTCCCGTCCGCGACGGCCGGGGAGGAGACCACGGCGTCGCCGGTGGCGAACGCCCAACGCCGCTCCCCGGACGGGATGTTGGCCGCGTCGTCCCCCGCCCCGCGCCACCGGTCGCCGACCAGGCCCGCCACGAGGGCCGCGGCGGAGACGCCCGCGACTCCGGCGCCGAGGCCGAGGAGCGTGCGCCGCCGGACCGGCCTCGGCTCCGGATCCGGCTCCGGGCCGCCCAGGCCCGGCGTGGTGCCGCCCAGCGGAACGGGCGGCAGCGCGGCGCTCGCCCGCGAGTGGAGGTCCCGGACCACGGGTACGGGCAGCCAGTCGGTCTCGGCGAACACCCGTGCCGTGTCCAGGGTCTTGCTGGCCATGCCGGTGAGCCGGTCCAGCAGCGCGGGCAGGGTGGGGCGTTGGGCCGGGTCCTTGGCGAGGCAGGGCTCGACCAGCGCGCGCAGCTCGGGCGGCAGCCCCTCCAGCTCCGGATCCTCGTAGACGGCACGGTAGTTGAGGATGTGCGCCGAGCCGCCGCCGAACGGGCCGGAGCCGGTGGCCGCGTACGCCAGCACCCCACCGAGCGCGAAGATGTCGGCGGCCGTGCCGACCGGCTTGCCGGTGAGCTGCTCGGGGCTGATGAATCCGGGGGTGCCGACCGTCATGCCCGCCTGCGTCAGCATGCTGGCGTCACCGGCCACGGAGACCCCGAAGTCGATGACGCGCGGACCGTCCGCCGCCAGCAGCACGTTGGACGGCTTGAGATCCCGGTGCACGACTCCGGCCTGGTGAATGGCCTCCAGTGCCTCGGCGAGCCCCGCGCCCAGCACCAGCACGGATTCCAGCGGCCAGGGCCCGTGCGCGGCCACCGCGTCCCCGAGCGATATCCCCGCCACGTACGCCGTGGCCAGCCAGGCCGGAACGCCCTCGGGGTCGGCGTCCACGACGCCCGCGGTGAAGAATCCGTTGACCCGCCGGGCCGCGTTCACCTCGCGGGCGAACCGCCGTCTGAACTCCGTGTTCTCCGCGAGCTCCGGGTGCACCACCTTGACGGCCACCCACCGGCCGCCGGGCGAACGCCCCAGGTAGACCCGCCCCATTCCCCCGGCGCCGAGCCGCGCGATGATCCGGTACCGGCCCACGTGCGAAGGGTCCTCCGGCCGCAGCGCCCTGAATGCCTCCATCCCGTCTCCCTTTCCGCCCCTCGCCGACGGAAAAACCATAAGGAGCAACGCACTCAGGATCGACCGTGCACGCCGGGCGGGGTCCCGCGGCTCGGGTAGGGTGGCCGGGACCGAACGGATGTGGAGGAGGTGAGTGGCGATTACCGGTACCAGTGGCTCGCACCGGGCGCTCTCACCCGTGGACGGCTGAGGGAGCGCCTGCGGCACCCCCGAAAGGCCCCCGCATGTCCCGCCCCGGTCCTTCCTCTTCCCCTTCCCCTTCGTCTTCCTCTCCCTCTCCCTCCTTCTCCTTCGCGGAGATCGTCACCCGGCTGCGCTCCTCCGGCTGCGTCTTCGCCGAGGACGAGGCCCGCCTTCTCCTCGCCGAGGCCCGTACGCCGTCCGGACTGGCCGCGATGGTCGACCGCCGCGTCGCCGGCCTGCCGCTCGAACAGGTCCTGGGCTGGGCGGAGTTCTGCGGCCTGCGGATAGCCGTCGCACCCGGCGTCTTCGTTCCGCGCCGCCGCACCGAGTTCCTCACGGACCGGGCCGCCGCCCTCGCCCCGCCGCGTCCGGTGATCGTGGACCTGTGCTGCGGCTCGGGCGCGGTGGGCGCGGCCCTCGTCGCACGGCTCCCCGGCGCGGAGGTGCACGCGTCGGACATCGACCCGGCGGCGGTCGCCTGCGCCCGCCGCAACCTGCCCGCCGCGGCGGACCGGGTCCACGAGGGCGACCTCTACGCCCCGCTCCCCCCGGCCCTCCGCGGCCGGGTCGACGTCCTGGTGGCCAACGTTCCGTACGTCCCCACCGGGCAGATCCCCTTCCTCCCGCCGGAGGCCCGCGACCACGAGCCCGCCACGGCCCTCGACGGCGGCCCGGACGGCCTGTCCCTGCTGCGCCGCGTGGCGGCGGAGGCACCCGCGTGGCTCGCGCCGGGCGGCCATCTGCTGTCGGAGACGAGCCAGGCGCAGGCGCCCGCGGCGCTGGCCGTCCTCTCCGCGGCGGGACTGCTCGCCCGCCTGGCCACCTGCGACGACCTGGACGCGACGGTGGTGATCGCCGGCCGCCCGGTGGCGTGACGGCGCGCCTTCCGCCGGGGCGACGGCGCGCCGTCCGGCAAGGAGGGCGCGCCAGGGGCTTCCGGGACCGGCCGCCTCTTGTTAGATTTGATGTCAACAAGGGGTCCCGACGGCCAGTGACCCCGCTGCCGGAGGTGTGGTTGATCATGAGCGGCACGGTGACAGAGCCCCAGCACACAGAGGACGTTTCGCGACGGCTGCTGGAGTCCGCGGCGAGGCTTTCCTTCGACCCGGCGGACGAGGTCGACTGGGACGCGCCGCTGGCGCCCGGCCTGCACGGCCTCAACCCGGAGTGGAGCACCCTGTACGGGACCGCCCTGTGGGACCGCATGCCGGAGGAGCAGCGGGTGACGCTGACCCGGCACGAGGTGTGCTCCATCATGAGCACCGGCATCTGGTTCGAGATGATCCTCCAGCAGATGGTGCTGCGGGAGCAGTACGGGAAGAACCCGGCGACCGCCGAGTTCCAGTTCGCCCTGACCGAGGTGGCGGACGAGTGCCGCCACTCGATCATGTTCGCCCGCGCGTGCGAGAAGATGGGCATCGCCGCCTACGCCCCGAAGCGGACCATCCTCGAACTCGGCCGGTTGTTCAAGTCGTTGGCCGTCGCCGAAGTCGCCTACGCCTCCATCCTCGTGGCCGAGGAAGTCCTCGACCTCATGCAGCGCGACGCGATGCGCGGCGAGGACGTGCTGCCGCTGGTGCGGACGACGAGCCGTATCCATGTCGTCGAGGAGTCCCGGCACATGCGGTTCGCCCGCGCGGAGGTGCGTGAGCGGCTGCGCGACGCGGGCCGGACCCGCCGCGCGACGAGCGCCGTGTCCGTGGCCCTCGTCGCGTACTTCATCGTCACCAGCATGGTCAACGACCAGGTGTACGCCGCGGCCGGGCTCGACGTCGACGAGGCCGTGCGGGCCGCCCGCGAGAACGAGCACCACAAGGCGATGCTGCGCAGCGGTGCCGCCAACCTCATGAAGTTCCTGGGAGAGGTCGGCCTGCTGACCCGGCCCGCCATGTCCATCTACCGGCGGATCAGCCTCATCTGACGCATCCGGCTGACCGGACCGGCCCACGAGGCCCCGGTGGCCTCGGCCCCGGGAAGCGAGAACGGCGCGCTCACCATGCCCTACACCATCACCCAGACGTGCTGCAGCGACGCGTCCTGCGTCTCGGTCTGCCCCGTCAACTGCATCCATCCCGCCCCCGGCGAGCCGGACTTCGGCACCACCGAGACGCTGTACATCGATCCGCGCACCTGCATCGACTGCGGCGCGTGCACCGACGCGTGCCCGGTGGACGCCATCGTCCCCGGCGACCGCCTGAGCGCGGCGGACGCCGTCCACGCCGAGTTCGCCGAGCGCTACTACGCCGCACGGCCCGGCCAACAGGACTGGAACGAGCCCGACTTCCCCCAGCCACTACCCGCCGGGAGCGGCGACCTGCGGATCGCGGTCGTCGGCACGGGACCGGCCGCCCACTACACCGCACAGGCCCTGCTGCGCAGGACGGGCGCCGAGGTCACGATGCTGGACCGGCTGCCCGTCCCGGGCGGCCTGGTGCGCTTCGGGGTGGCCCCGGACCACCCGTCCACCAAGGGCATCGGGGACACCTTCGCCGAGCTGCACCGCCACCCGCGGCTGCGCATGCACCTCAACGTCGACGTCGGCCGGGACGTCACCCACGCCGAACTCGCGGCCCACCACCACGCCGTGGTGTACGCGGTCGGTGCCGACTCCCCCCGGCCGCTGGGCATTCCCGGCGAGGGCATGCCCGGCACCGCGCCGGCCACCGCCTTCGTCGCCTGGTACAACGGCCACCCCGACGTCCCCTCCCCCGGCGTGGACCTGGCCACCGCCGAACGCGCCGTCGTGATCGGCAACGGCAACGTCGCCGTCGACCTGGCCCGCGTCCTCACCCTCGACCCCGCGCTCCTCGCGCGCACCGACATCGCCGACCGGGCACTGGCGGCGCTGCGCGACAGCACCGTGCGCGAGGTCGTCCTGCTGGGCCGCCGCGGCCCGGCGGAGGCCGCGTACACCCGGCCCGAACTGCACGCGCTGAAGCACCTGCCGGGCGTCCGGCTCGTGATCGACGACCGGCCGGGAGTGCGCGAGGCGATCGCCGCCGACGCCGCGACGGCGGCGCTGCTCGGTGACGTGCCGGTCGAGCACACGGACTGGACGGCACCGCCCCCGCCGGGTCCGGGCCGCCGTATCGTCCTGCGCTTCCTGACCTCGCCCCTCGAACTGACCGGCGACGGAAGGGTGACGGCCCTCCGGGTCGGCAGCGGTGCCGGGTCCGGGTCCGGGTCCGGGTCCGCGGACACGATCCGCGCCGAGGTAGTGCTGAGCGCCATCGGCCACCGGGGAACTCCCCTGCCGGGGCTGCCGTTCGACGACGCGACCGGCGCCATCCCGCACGAACACGGCCGGGTCGAGGGGCTGGTGGGCGTCTACGTCGTCGGGTGGGCCAAGCGCGGCCCGTCCGGAGGCATCGGCGCCAACCGCCGCTGCGCGCAGGAGACGGTGGACGCCCTGCTGGAGGACGCCGCCGCCCGACGGCTGCCCCACCCGGCGGCGGGCGCACGGGAGTTCACCCGCCTGGTCCGCCGCCGCCGGCCCGAGTCGGTCGGCCGCCGCGGCGCGCAGGCGATCGACCGCGCCGAACGCGAGAACGGCCGCCGCTCGGGCCGCCCCCGGGTGAAGCTCACCACCACGGCCGAACTCCTCGCCGCAGCACGCAAGTTCACGACGATGTCGGCCAGGGGGTGATGGTGCCCGAACCGGCCGGGGGCGGGTCGATCACGCCGCCGACGCCGGAACGGCCCGCGGGAACGCCGACGATGTGGACGGTCACGTGCCGCCGGACGGCTTCGCCGAACACGGTGACCACGGCATCGGTGAGGGACCGGATCAACCGCGCCGGAACGTCCTCGACCCCCGGCAGGCGCAGCGCCGCCTCGCGCAGGTGCAGCGAGACCACCGGCGCGTTCGGCCCGCCGGATTCGCCGCCGACGCCCCACCGTTGACGCGGGACGCCGAACAACTCGACGACCGCCAGGGAGCGCAGGTGCTCCCCGTAGACCCCGCCCAGCGCGTCGGTCAGCGCCAGAACGAGCTTCGGCTCGACCTCGCCATCGAGCTCCTCCTCGTGGATCCGTACCTGGAAGTGCGGCATGACGCCTCCGTCCGGCGGTCCGCGACCACCTTTACTTTGAAAGCAAAACATATTTGCGTGCAAAACTAAACGCCGAGGTGCCCTCTGTCAACGGCCGAACCGTTCACCACGGGCATGCCCCGCCATGCGTTTTCACCAGGGGCACGATCCGCGCGACGAACCCGGTGGTCGGCGGCACCGTCTCCGCGCCCGGCCGGCGCGTCCGCCTATCGGCCGGCGCGCCACACGGCGAACAGGGACGCGGTGACAGCCGTGACCGCCCCGAACGCGGCGGCGCCCGCCACGACGTAGACACCGGCGGACACGGTCAGGATCGCGAGCAATCCGGCCAGTTCGAGGGTGCGCACGGCAACGGGCGAGCCGGATGGGCCAGTTGCCCGACGCTGCCTCCTGACGGGCGCGCGGTCGCCCGGAACCCGACGATCGTCGTTCGACGGCACTCTGTCCTCCTCGAAGCGATGCGAGGGAACGGTCCGGGTCCTTGACGCCATCGGCTCTGTGCTGTGTCCGCACGCCCTCTTGGGTCAATTCCCCGGTCACGCCGCCCATGCGGCGCTTTCCGTTCCCCCCGAGGACGTGCGTCGCCGACCGCCGGAACGCTGGAGACAGCGCGCGGCCAGGCGAGGCACATCACACTCTCAACTTACCTACGCACACGAGGAGTCAAACCGTCGCACTCATCGCCGCAGAGACCACTCCCGAGGCCCGGGCCGTGGCTCGCCCCCGGCATGCGGCCGTCCGGTCGTACGAGCCATGCGGCAAGTCGCAGTCGAGCTCGGTCTGAACGCCACGGGCCCCACGGCGTGCGGTCGCGCGGACGAGCCGCCCCGTGAACTGACGGCCCAGCCTGGCCTCGCCGTGAGCTGCGCGGCGACGGACGCGATACTCGCATGATTCGTGGCCGTGTGAAGCGGAGGAACCGTGGGGGCTTTGAGTGCGGCGTGGCGACGTCTCCTGCCATGTGAGGTGCCGCTGCCGGCCGATCTGCGCCGGACCGTCCGGTGCCGGGACTGGCCGGCCATCCAGGCCCACCTGGAGGCGGTGAGCGGTGAGGAGCGCGAGCATCTGCTGAGCCGCCTCGGAGAGTCGGCGGTGCTGCGGGAGTGGCTGCCGGGCGTCGTCACCGACGACACGGCGCCCTCCCTGGTCCTGCTGTCCGCGGCCTGTCACATCAGCGGGGCCCACCACCCCAGTGGCATGTGGTGTGCCAGGTGCGCCGTCACCGGAGCAGCGGCCGGACACGCGAGCCGGACTGGGTCGAGCCCTGGTCGGGCTGTTCGTCGTCGCGACGGCGCTGGAGGCCGACACAGGCCTCGGCCGGGAGCTGTTCGACGAGGTGGTACGCCGCGTGCCGGGGCATGTCGGCGCGCACGGACGGTACCTTCAGCAGGCGGGCGCCCGGCACGGGGGCTCGGACGAGGCCATGCACGCCTTCGCCTACGGCGCGATGACACACGCCCCCGGCGGGAGCGCGCTGGGTGTGCTGGCTGCCGAGGCACACCTGGAGTCACTGGCCACTTCGGGTGCCCAGGCATGTGGCTACCTGCGCAATCCCCTCGTCGCCCGGCAGCTCCACGACGCCGCCGACCGCTCGGTCCGGCACCCCGACTACCGGCGGGGACCGTACTGGGTCTGGGAACACAACATGTTCGCCATGATGTTCGCCCTGACCGGCGAACGAGCCGCCGCCCGCCACATGTTCCGAGTCCTCCGCGGCCGGGTCTCGCAGCGTCCCTGGCAGTCGCTGAAGGGCAACCCGATCCGCACGCACCGCCGGACACGTCACCACAGCGGCATCTGATTCTGAACACAACCCGGGACGCCCCCGCCCCCACCGGCACGATGCCCACC
>NZ_JBPQTQ010000095.1:0-25099 GCF_051386415.1 Streptomyces sp. URMC 129 | reverse complement strand
AGGGGGTGGCGGGGGGTTTGCGGGCCGGTGCGTTGCGGCCCGGACCCCGCCGGGCGCGGGACGGGGGCGGTGGTTCGTAGACTGGCACACGTGAGTGACCCACGCAGTGACGGAGACGCGGACTTCGAGGAGATCGTCGCCGCCGAGAAGGAGCGCGATCCCGACCTCGCCGTGATCGAGGCGGGCAGTCGTACGCTGCGGGCCCAGGCCGGGCCGCCGCGCGGGGAGGACCTGCCGACGCGGCCGGAGGACCCCGAGGTCGACCGGGCGTTGCGGGAGGTCGAGGCGGAGCTGGCCGAGCGGTGGCCGGAGACCAAGCTCGACCCCTCCCTGGTACGCGTCCGCGCGCTGATGGACGTGCTCGGCGAGCCCCAGCGCGGCTACCCGTCCATCCACATCACCGGCACCAACGGCAAGACCAGCACCGCCCGCATGATCGAGGCGCTGCTCGGCGCCTTCGACCTGTGCGCCGGCCGGTACAGCAGCCCGCACGTGCAGTCCGTCACCGAGCGGATCAGCCTCGACGGCGCCCCGATCGCGCCGGAGCGGTTCGTGGAGACCTACCGCGACATCAAGCCGTACATCGACCTGGTCGACTCCCAGCAGGGCTTCCGGCTGTCGTTCTTCGAGATCCTCACCGGCATGGCCTTCGCCGCCTTCGCCGACGCGCCCGTGGACGTCGCGGTCGTGGAGGTCGGCATGGGCGGCACCTGGGACGCCACCAACGTCGTGGACGGTCAGGTCGCCGTGCTGATGCCGATCGCGCTCGACCACACCGACCGGCTCGGCACCACGCCCGAGCAGATCGCCGTGGAGAAGTCCGGGATCATCAAGCCCGACGCCCGCGTCATCCTCGCCCAGCAGCAGATCGACGCCGCCGCCGTGGTGCTGCGGCGGGCGGTCGAGGTGGACGCCACCGTGGCCCGCGAGGGCCTGGAGTTCGGCGTGCTGGCCCGGGAGAACGCGGTCGGCGGCCAGATGCTGACGCTGCGCGGCCTGGGCGGCGAGTATCCGGAAATCTTCCTCCCGCTGTACGGCGAGCACATGGCGCACAACGCCGCCGTGGCCCTGGCCGCCGTGGAGGCGTTCTTCGGGGTCGGCGCCGACCGGCCCGCCGCGCCGCTGGACGTGGACGTGGTCAGGACCGCGTTCGCCTCCGTGACCTCGCCCGGCCGGCTCGAAGTCGTCCGCACCAGCCCGACCGTCGTGCTGGACGCCGCGCACAACCCGCCCGGCGCGCAGGCCGCCGCCGCCGCGATCACCGAGTCGTTCGGCTTCAGCCGCCTCATCGGCGTGATCGGCACCAGCGAGGGCAAGGACGTGCGCGGCCTGCTGGAGGCGTTCGAGCCGGTCCTCACCGAGGTCGTGATCACCAGCAACGCCAGCCACCGCGCCATGGACCCCGACCTGCTGGCCGCCGTCGCCGTCGAGGTCTTCGGCGAGGAGCGGGTGCAGGTCGAGCCGCGCCTGGACGACGCGCTGGAGGCGGCCATCGCGCTGGCCGAGGAGGAGCACGAGTACGCCGGGGCCGGGGTCCTGGTCACCGGTTCGGTCATCACGGTGGGCGAGGCCCGCCTGCTGCTGGGGAGGTCCCGCTGATGCGCACGCTCTGCGCCAGCACGCTCGTGGGCGAGTTCATCATCATCGGCCTGGCCGCGCTCGCCGCCACCCGGCTGACCGACGTGTCCCCGGGGGCCGTCTGGGCGGTCAGCGGCACGGCCATGGCGCTGTGCCTGCTGCTGTGCGGCCTGGTGGGCCGGCCGGGCTTCGTGCAGTTGGGCTGGGCGCTCCAGGCCGCGCTGATCGCGGGCGGTTTCGTGCTGCCGGTGCTGTTCCTGCTGGGCGGCGCGTTCGCCGCGCTGTGGTGGGCCTCGGTGCACTACGGCCGCCGGGTGGACGAGATCAAGGCCGCCCGCTCGGGGGCGGAGGCCGCCGCCGGTACGGGCTGACCGCCACGGTAATCTTGCTGGCCCCGCACCCCTGCGATCTTCCGGGAGCCGCCGCCCATGAGCCAGCGCACTCTTGTCCTTCTCAAGCCGGACGCGGTCAGGAGGGGCCTGATCGGCGAGATCGTCGGCCGCGTCGAGCGCAAGGCGGGCTGGACGATCACCGCGCTCGAGCTGCGCACCCTGGACCCGGAGACGCTGCGGACGCACTACGCCGAGCACGTGGGCCGGCCGTTCTACGAGCCGCTGCTGGAATTCATGGCGTCCGGGCCGAGCGTGGTGATGGTGGTCGAGGGCGAGCGGGTCGTGGCGGGAATGCGCGCCCTGGCCGGGCCCACGGACCCGATCGCGGCGCCGCCCGGCTCCATTCGGGGCGACTACGGCACGATCGTGCGGGAGAACCTGATCCACGCGTCCGACTCGCCCGAGTCGGCCGAGCGGGAACTGAAGATTTTCTTCCCGGCTCTGGCCTGATCATCCGCTGAATGCCCGCCGACGCGCGCGGAGGTGTCACCCGAGGTGTACGTCTGAATGCAGTCTTTCCGGGCACTGGATACAGTCGGACGAGGGAACCCTTCACCCGAACACGACGTCACCATGATGGAGGGTGGGCCACGTTCCGCCGACAATGGCGAAAGCGGCGCTCCGGCGCTCCGTGTTCGACCGGCCGTGGATACGATGGCTACGCCGCGACTCTCTCCCGCCGACGGGAGGGACCCCGCCAGCGCAAGCCCATCGCACCCCCTGCCGACCTCCCCGCACAATCGCTCCAGTCTGGAAGGCCAGATGTATCCCTATGGCGAACAATATGTCGTTCATCGGACGTGACATGGCAGTCGACCTCGGGACGGCCAACACGCTGGTGTACGTCAGAGGTCGAGGGATTGTCCTCAACGAGCCGTCCGTCGTCGCCATCAACACCAACACGGGTGGCATTCTCGCGGTCGGCGCCGAGGCCAAGAAGATGATCGGCCGGACCCCGGGCAACATCGTCGCGGTTCGCCCGCTGAAGGACGGCGTCATCGCCGACTTCGAGATCACCGAGCGGATGCTCCGCTACTTCATTCTGAAAATCCACAAGCGCCGCTATCTGGCCAGGCCCAGAGTCGTCGTCTGCGTGCCCTCCGGGATCACGGGCGTGGAGCGGCGCGCCGTGATCGAGGCGTCCACGCAGGCCGGTGCCCGTCAGGTGCACATCATCGAGGAGCCGATGGCCGCCGCGATCGGCTCGGGGCTGCCCGTGCACGAGGCGACCGGGAACATGGTGGTGGACATCGGCGGCGGCACCACCGAGGTGGCGGTCATCTCCCTCGGCGGCATCGTCACCGCCCAGTCGATCCGGGTCGCCGGTGACGAGCTGGACAACGCGATCATCCAGCACATCAAGAAGGAGTACAGCCTCCTCCTGGGCGAGCGGACCGCCGAGAGCATCAAGATCACCATCGGCTCGGCCCACGAGATGGAGCAGGACGAGCACACCGAGATCCGCGGCCGTGACCTGGTCAGCGGGCTGCCCAAGACGGTGGTGATCTCGGCGGCCGAGGTGCGCAAGGCGATGGAGGAGCCCGTCAACGCCATCGTCGACGCGGTCAAGACCACGCTGGACAAGTGCCCGCCGGAGCTGTCCGGCGACATCATGGACCGCGGCATCGTGCTCACCGGCGGCGGCGCCCTGCTGCGCGGCCTGGACGAGCGGCTGCGCAAGGAGACCGGCATGCCGATCCACATCGCCGAGGACCCGCTGGACTCGGTGGCGCTGGGCTCCGGGAAGTGCGTGGAGGAGTTCGAAGCGCTGCAGCAGGTCCTGGACGCCCAGCCCCGGCGCTGATCCGGCGCCCCGCGAGCCAGCCCCTCGCTGAGGGTCCGCCGCGCGGAAGACGGCACCAATCCGCGTGGCGGATCGTCAGCACGACCGACCCCGCCGCCCGGGGACCGAGAACAACCCAGAAAGGCACAGCGCCGCACGTGAGGGACACCCGAGAGAGCCGGCTGCTTCTCGTCCTGCTGATCTCCATCGCGTTCGCCTTCATCACGATGGACATCCGCGGCGGGGACGACTCCCCGCTCGACGGGGCGAGGGAAGCCGCCGCGTCCGTCTTCGGGCCCGTCGAGGAGGGCGTGGCCGGCGCGGTCGACCCGGTGGCCAACGCGATCGCCGCCGTCCGCGAGTCCGGCGAGCGGCACGACCGGATCAGCGAGCTGGAGCGGGAGAACGCCGAGCTGCGGCAGCAGCTGGGCAGCGACGAGCACCAGGCGTCACGCGTCGAGCAGCTGGACGAGCTGCTCCAGCTCGCCGGGGCCGGGCAGTACGGGATCGTCGGCGCCCAGGTCATCGGGATCGGCGCCGCCCAGGGCTTCTCGTGGACGGTCACCATCGACGCCGGCAGCGAGGACGGCATCGCCCAGGACATGACCGTGCTCAACGGCGACGGCCTGGTCGGCCGGGTCACCACGGTCGGGCCCGGCACCTCCACCGTACTGCTGGCCAACGACCCGGACTTCACCGTCGGGACCCGCCTGGAGGGCAGCGAGGAGCTGGGCTTCGCGACCGGCCGCGGGGACAACGCGCTGGACGTCCAGCTGCTCAACCAGCAGGCCCGGGTCGAGGAGGGCGACCGGATGGTCACCTTCGGCTCGGCGGGCAACAAGCCGTTCGTGCCCGGCGTCCCGGTCGGCGAGGTCGTCAGCGTGGACCGCACCACCGGCGACCTGACCCGCACCGTCCAGGTGCGCCCCTACGTGGAGTTCACCCAGCTCGACCTGGTCGGCGTGGTCGTCGAGCCGCCGCGCGACAACCCCCGCGACTCCGTGCTCCCGCCGCGCCCCGAGGCGTCCGGGGACCAGGCCGCCCAGGAGCAGGAGCAGGAGGACCAGGCGGCCGACGAGAATCCCGAGGAGAGCGCCGGGGACGGCGCCGAGGACGCGGTCGCCCGGCGCGGCGAGGACGAGGAGGCGGACGGCGACGGGGCCGGTGCCACGGCGTCCCCCGCCGTCTCCGCGTCCCCCACGGCCGGCGCGTCGCCCGAGGCCACCGAGGCGACCAGGACCGCCGAGGCCACCGGGACCGCCGAGGCGACCGGGACCGCCGGAGCCACCGAAGACGACGAACCGCCCACCAGGAGCTGACCGATGCGCGTGTCCCGCACCCTGCTCGCGACCGTGCTCGTGGTCGCGGCCCTGGTCCTCCAGGTCTGCGTGCTCGCCAGGTTCGGCCTGCCGGGCGCCGTCCCCGACCTGCTGCTGCTCACCGTGCTGGCGCTGGCCCTGGTCTACGGGCACGTCGGCGGCTGCCTGGTCGGCTTCTTCGCCGGCCTGCTCGCGGACCTCGCGCCGCCCGCCGACCACGCCGTGGGCCGGTACGCCCTGGTGCTGTGCGTCGTCGGGTACGCGGCGGGCCTCACCAAACCCGAGACCGGGCAGCACCGTTCGGCCACCGGGCCGATGTTCGTCGTCGCGGCCGGGGCGGTCTGCTCCACGCTGCTGTACGCGCTCGTCGGCACGCTCGTCGGGGACACCGCGGTCCAGGACGCCGGGCTGGGCAAGCTGTTGTTCACCGCCACGCTCTACGACCTGCTGCTGGCCCCGTTCACCGTGCCGCTGGTGATGGCCGTGGCACGCCGGCTGGAGAGCGACCCGCTGGCCGGGGACGGCGGTTCGGGGGCGGGCGGCGCCGACGTCAGCGTGCGCTGGCTGGGCGGCGCCGGCACCGGACTGCGCACCCGGGCGCCGCGCCGCAGCCGGTACGGCCGGTCCGCGCGCCTCAGCCAGCGCTCATCACTGCTCAGCCGAACCGCCCGGAACAAGGCGGGACGCATCAAGGGAGTCAAGCGGCTGTGACCAACATCCCCGAGACGGGCCGGACGTCCCGGATCACGATCCGGCTGGTCGTCATCCAGATATTGGTCTTCTCGCTCCTGCTCACCCTGGGCGGGCGCCTGTGGTATCTCCAGATCCGCCAGGGCGACGAGTTCGCGGCCGAGGCGGCGGGCAACCACGTCCAGCAGGTCGTGCAGCCGGCCGTGCGCGGTTCCATCCTCGACGCGCGCGGTGTGCCGCTCGCGGACAACGAGACGCGGCTCGTCGTCTCCGCCGACCGCACCGAGCTGGGCAGGCTGCCGGACGACGGCGAGGCGGTGCTGGCCAGCCTCGCCGAGCTGCTCGGCATGCCCGTCGAGGAGGTCACCAACCGGGTCCGGCTGTGCGACGCCGAGACGCCGCAGCCCTGCTGGAACGGCTCGCCGTACCAGCCGATCCCGATCACCGACGAGGCGACCACGCAGCAGGCACTCCAGATCCGGGAGCGGGCCGAGGACTTCCCCGGCATCAGCGCCGAGCCGACCGCCGTGCGCCGGTACCCCTCGCCGGAGGGCGCCAACACCGCGCAGGTGCTGGGCTACCTCTCGCCCGTCACCGACGAGGAGGTCGAGGAGACCGAGGACACCGACGCCCCGCTGCTGCGGTCCGACCAGATCGGCCGCTCCGGCCTGGAACGCGCCTACGACAGCTATCTGCGCGGCCGGGCCGGCGTCACGCGGTACGAGGTCGACAAGTTCGGCAGCGTGCTGGGCGAGGCGGAGAGCGAGCCGGGCGAGGCCGGGGCCAACCTCGTCACCAGCATCGACGCACGCGTGCAGGCCGTGGTCGAGGACGAGCTGGCGCAGGCCATGGAGGCCGCGCGCGACGAGTTCGACGACATCTCGGGACGGAACTACGAGGCCGACGCCGGCGCCGCGATCGTGCTGGAGAACGACACCGGGCGCGTCGTCGCCATGGCCTCCGCGCCCGACTACGACCCCAACGTGTGGGTCGGCGGCATCTCCGCGCGCGAGTACGAGCGGCTGACCGACGAGGACGCGCACAACCCGCTGCTCAACCGGGCCATCCAGGGCCAGGGGCCGCCCGGTTCGACGTTCAAGGTGATCACCGCCACCGCCGCGGTCAACGCCGGGCACGACTTCGACGACACCTACGACTGCTCGTCCTCGTACTCGGTCGGCGGCCAGTCGTTCCGCAACTTCGAGTCCTCGTCGTACGGCCCGATCACCCTGGGCCAGGCCATCGAGGTCTCCTGCAACACCGTCTTCTACGGCATCGCGCACCAGGAGTGGCTGGCCGACGGCGGCACCGACCCGGTGGACAACCCCGACGACTGGCTGTTCCGTACCGCCCACGACTTCGGCCTTGGTCAGCCCACCGGCATTGACCTGCCCAACGAGGCCGCCGGCCGCATCCCGGACCGCGAGTGGAAGCAGGACTACTGGGAGGCCAACGAGGAGACGTGGTGCGACATCGCGGACTCCGACCGCCAGGACTACGAGGCCCGCATCGCGCGCGAGAACTGCACCGAGGGCATGAACATGCGCGCCGGTGACATGCTCAACTTCTCCATCGGCCAGGGCGACGTGCTCGTCACCCCGATACAGCTCGCCACGGTCTACGCCGCGCTCGGCAACGGCGGCACGCTCTACACCCCGACCGTGGGCCGGGCCGTGATCGCCGCGGACGGCGAGGTGATCGAGGAGTTCGAGCCGCAGCCGTCCGGGCAGCTCCCGGCCGACGAGGAGACCCTGGGGAACCTGCGCGACGCCACGGCCGCGGTGATGACCACCGGCAGCGCCGCCTGGCGGTTCGGCGGCTGGCCGCAGAGCGAGATCCCGCTGCGCGGCAAGACCGGCACCGCGGAGGCGTCCGGCGACCAGCAGACCACCTCCTGGCTGGCCACCTACTCCGACGACTACACCGTGGTGATGACCATCTCCCAGGCCGGTACCGGCTCCGGCGCCTCCGGCCCGGCCGTGCGGAACATCTGGGAGGCCATCTACGGCGTCGGCGACGACGGCTCCGTCGACCCGGACGCCGCCCTGCTCCCCGAGCCGAACCGGGACCTGCCGCGGATCGACGAGAACGGCACGATCGTCCCGGAGCAGGACGAGCAGCCGGCCCAGCGGCGCGAGGAATGACGGGAACCCGGTGAGCGTTCACACACTGACCCTGCCCGCGCAGCGCGGAGGCACCTGGCGCCGGCTCTCCGCACGGGACTCCGCGGCCCGCCGCATCGACTGGGTGCTGCTGCTGGCCGCCGCCGCGCTGTCCCTGCTCGGCCTGCTGCTGATCTACTCCGCGACGCGCAACCGGACGGAGATAACCAACGGCGACCCGCAGTTTTTCCTCATACGCCAGGCGATCAACCTCGTCGTCGGCGTCGCGCTCGCCGTCGGCGTGATGTGGCTGGGGCACCACCGGCTGCGCAGCGCGGTCCCGCTGTTCTTCGCCTTCTCCATGGCCGCGATGCTCCTGGTTTTCACGCCGCTGGGCACCGAGATCAACGGCCAGCGCGCCTGGCTGTCGGTCGCCGGATACACCCTCCAGCCCGGCGAGTTCGCCAAGGTCGCCGTCACCCTCGGGATGGCGCTGATCCTCGCCGCCCAGGTCGACGCGGGCGACAGGGAGCAGCCCGGCAGCCGCGCGATATGGCAGTCCCTGGCCCTGGCCGCCGCGCCGCTGGCCATCGTGGTCATCGACGACATGGGCATGGCCATGGTGCTCAGCGTCATCGTGCTGGGCGTCCTGCTCGCCTCGGGGGCGGCGCTGCGCTGGTCGATCGGGCTGATCCTGGCCGGGGTGGTGGCGGCCGTGCTGGTGTGGGCGCTCGGCATCCTCGACCAGTACCAGCTCGACCGCTTCGCCGCGTTCGCCGACCCGTCCCGCGACCCGGCCGGCGTCGGATACAACACCAACCAGGCCCGCATCGCGATCGGCTCCGGCGGACTGACCGGCACCGGGCTGTTCAACGGCACCCAGACCACCGGCCAGTTCGTGCCCGAGCAGCACACCGACTTCATCTTCACCGTCGCCGGTGAAGAGCTGGGCTTCGTCGGCGCGGGCGGCATCATCGTGCTCGTCGGGCTCATCCTGTGGCGGGCGCTGCGCATCGCGCGCGAGGCGCCCGACCTGTACAGCACGATCATCGCGGCCGGGATCGTCGCCTGGTTCGCGTTCCAGTCGTTCGAGAACATCGGCATGGCGCTGGGCATCATGCCGGTCGCGGGGGTGCCGCTGCCGTTCCTCTCCTACGGCGGCACCGCCATGTTCGCGTCCTGGATCGCGATCGGGCTGCTGCAGTCCGTGCGCATGAAACGTCCCCTCTCCGCCGCCTGAACCCCCGTCCGCCGGGTCCGGGTAGGCTGGATGGTCAGCTCCGTGCCATCCGGACCCTGCCCCCGAACAGCTCGCGAAAGATACAGCCATGCCTGTCGAGTCGGTCTTCCCGCGCCTGGAGGCCCTCCTCCCGCACGTCCAGAAGCCGATCCAGTACGTCGGCGGTGAGCTCAACTCCACCGTGAAGGACTGGGACGCCTGCGATGTCCGCTGGGCGCTGATGTACCCCGACGCCTATGAGGTGGGGCTGCCCAACCAGGGCGTCATGATCCTGTACGAGGTGCTCAACGAGCGCGAGGGCGTGCTCGCCGAGCGCACCTACAGCGTCTGGCCGGACCTGGAGGCGCTGATGCGGGAGCACGGCGTCCCGCAGTTCACGGTGGACGCGCACCGGCCGGTGGGCGCCTTCGACCTGCTCGGCGTCTCGTTCTCCACCGAGCTGGGCTACACCAACCTGCTGACCGCGCTGGACCTGGCCGGCATCCCGATCGAGGCGAGGGACCGCACCGAGGACCACCCGGTGGTGATCGCCGGCGGGCACGCCGCGTTCAACCCCGAGCCCATCGCGGACTTCATCGACTGCGCGGTCCTCGGCGACGGCGAGCAGGCGGTGCTGGAGATCACCGACGTGGTGCGGGCCTGGAAGCGGGAGGGCCGCCCCGGCGGGCGCGAGGAGCTGCTGCTGCGCCTGGCGCGGACCGGCGGGGTGTACGTGCCGGGCTTCTACGACGTCGAGTATCTGCCGGACGGCCGGATCGCGCGCGTCGTGCCCAACCGGTCCGGCGTGCCGTGGCGGGTCGCCAAGCACACCGTGATGGACCTGGACGAGTGGCCGTACCCGAAGCAGCCGCTGGTGCCGCTGGCGGAGACGGTGCACGAGCGGATGTCGGTGGAGATCTTCCGCGGCTGCACGCGCGGCTGCCGCTTCTGCCAGGCGGGCATGATCACGCGGCCGGTGCGGGAGCGTTCCATCACCGGCATCGGGGAGATGGTCGACAAGGGGCTGCGGGCCACGGGCTTCGAGGAGGTCGGCCTGTTGTCGCTGTCGTCGGCCGACCACAGCGAGATCGCGGAGGTCACCAAGGGCCTGGCCGACCGGTACGAGGCGGACAAGATCGGCCTGTCGCTGCCCTCGACCCGCGTCGACGCGTTCAACATCGACCTCGCCAACGAGCTGACGCGCAACGGCCGCCGCTCGGGTCTGACGTTCGCGCCCGAGGGCGGTAGCGAGCGGATCCGCAAGGTGATCAACAAGATGGTCTCCGAGGAGGACCTGATCCGCACGGTCGCCACCGCCTACGGCAACGGCTGGCGGCAGGTGAAGCTGTACTTCATGTGCGGGCTGCCGACCGAGACCGACGAGGACGTGCTCCAGATCGCCGAGATGGCGAGCAAGGTCATCGCCAAGGGCCGCGAGGTGTCCGGCTCCAACGACATCCGCTGCACGGTCTCCATCGGCGGTTTCGTGCCCAAGCCGCACACGCCGTTCCAGTGGGCGCCGCAGCTCTCCGCGGAGGAGACGGACGCCCGGCTGGCCAGGCTGCGGGACGCGATCCGCGCCGACAAGCGGTACGGCCGCTCCATCGGCTTCCGCTACCACGACGGCAAGCCGGGCACGGTGGAGGGTTTGCTCTCGCGAGGCGACCGGCGGGTCGGCGCGGTGATCCGGGCGGTGTACGAGGCGGGCGGCCGGTTCGACGGCTGGCGCGAGTACTTCTCGTACGACCAGTGGATGGCCTGCGCCGGCCCCGCGCTGGAGCCGTACGGCGTGGACGTGGCCTGGTACACGACGCGGGAGCGCGGGTACGAGGAGGTCCTGCCCTGGGACCACCTGGACTCGGGGCTGGACAAGGACTGGCTGTGGGAGGACTGGCAGGACGCGCTCGACGAGACCGAGGTCGAGGACTGCCGGTGGACGCCGTGCTTCGACTGCGGCGTGTGCCCGCAGATGGACACGCACATCCAGATCGGGCCGACGGGGAAGAAGTTGTTGCCGTTGACGGTCGTGAAGTGACGGGTTGCCCCGGCCGGGGCCCGGACGGAGGATGAAGCGGTGCCGCAGCTCGTCGTCCCCACCACCGCCGTGCACGCCTCGTTCCTGGCGGCCATCGAGGAATTCGAGGCGGAGGGACGCGGCACCCCGCAGGACAACTCGATGCTGGGGCGCGACATCGCGGTCTACGGCCCGCGCTGGCGGGACCCGGCGGTGTTCGCGGAGTACGTCGAGCGAACGATCGCGGACGCCCGCTGGGACAGCCCGCGCCCGCAGGGCTTCGTGCCCTCCACGGTCCTGTGGTACGTGGCGGGCGACACGTTCCTCGGGCGGCTGTCGATCCGGCACCGGCTCACGCGCCGGCTGCTGGACTGGGGCGGCCTGATCGGCTACGAGGTCCGCCCCTCGGCCCGCCGCCGCGGCCACGCCACGGCGATGCTGCGCGCCGCCCTCCCCGTCGCCCGCGGGCTGGGCCACGACCGGGTGCTGGTCACGTGCGACGAGGACAACATCGCCTCCCGCAAGGTCATCGAGGCATGCGGCGGAGTCTTCGAGGACCAGCGGGGGGAGAAGCTCCGTTTCTGGATTGCGACGGGGGACGCGGCGGCGGGAGGCGGCGCGGGGGGTTGAGGTGGCGTGGTCGGCGGGCGGAGTCCGGCGCAGCCGGCCGATGCCCGGGAGGCGCCTTGGCGCCGAGCGGTGCGAGGGTGGCGGTGGGAGCTCCGGCCCAGCGGGCGGAGAAGCTCCGTTTCTGGATTGCGACGGGGGACGCGGCGGCGGGAAGCGGCGTGGCGGGCTGAGGTGGCGTGGTCGGCGATCAGGGGAGCGCGACAGCGTGACGGCCGGGCTGGACGTAACCTGGAGTCAAGCAACGGCCCGTAGCCGGGCCCCGAAGTGGTACGTACGAGGGACTGAACAGAACTGGGCAAGCGACAGCCCGTAGGCCCGCCGCCCGCTCCGGCGGTGCAGCGTGTGCGCATGAGGTACACCAAGCGCGGCCGCCTGCGGTTCACCAGCCACCGCGACTTCCAGCGCGCGTTCGAGCGCGCGCTGCGCCGGGCCGACGTGCCCATGGCGTACTCCGCCGGGTTCACCCCGCACCCGAAGGTCAGCTACGCGAACGCCGCGCCGACCGGCACGGCGAGCGAGGCGGAGTACCTGGAGATCGCCCTGGCCGAGCCGCGGGACATCGCGGAGCTGCGGGCGCGGCTCGACGAGTCGCTGCCGGACGGCCTCGACATCATCGACGCCGTCGAGGCCCGCACGGGCGACTTCGCCGAGCAGCTCGCGGCCTCCTGCTGGGAGCTGCGGCTGGAGGGCGTGGCGCCGTCCGAGGCCGAGCGCGCCGTCCGCGCGTTCCTCGCCGCCGACGCCGTCGAGGTGCGGCGGCAGACGAAGAAGGGCCTGCGCACGTTCGACGCGCGCGGGGCCGTCGTCTCGCTCGCCGTGGCGCCGTCCCCGGGGGCCCCGGCGGGGTCCCATGGGCCGGACCCCGTCCCTTGTGCGATACTGCGGCTGGTAGTACGGCATCTCACCCCTGCCGTGCGACCCGACGACGTCCTGTCCGGTCTCCGCGCTACGGCCGACCTGGCGCCGCCGGTCCCCGCAGCGGTGACCAGGCTGGCGCAGGGGCCGCTCGATGAGGAGAGCGGTACGGTGACCGACCCGTTCGCGCCTGACCGCGAAGCTGCCGGGGCCGCCTCGACCAAGGTCGCCGGGCAGCGGGCTGCGGCGGTGCCGGGGGTCATCGTTTAGCGATGCCGTTGCCGCGCCGCCGAACGGCCTGGTGCCAGGGAGCCACTCGGGCCCGGCTGTTCCGGGCGACGCACAGACCAGAAGACTTTCGCCGTAGCCGGGCCGCGGGTCCGGAACCGGCGAGTAATAGCGACAGCTCCCGAGCGGCGCCCGCTCAGTTACGGTGAGGCGCCCGGGAGCGTGACGGGAGAACCGCCCGCATGCAAGAGCCCAACGAGTCCGCGGAAGCGGACGGTGCCGAACGCATCGAGAACGACACGACCACCACGACTACCCCGAGTGACACCCTGCCGCCGCGCCGTCGGCGCGCGGCGTCCCGCCCGGCCGGTCCGCCGGCCGTCGCGGAGCCGGAGGCCCCGGCCGGGGCCGACCCGGCGCCCGAGCCGCGCAAGCGCCGCCGCGTGACGCGCGCGTCCGCGGCGCAGACGCCCGACGCGACGGCGGAGACGCCGGAGGCACCCGAGGTGACCGAGGCGACCGCCGAGGAGGCCCCTGCCGCGCCCGCGCGCAGGCGGCGCCGCGCGACCGCCCCGGCGACGGCGCCGGAGGTGCCCGCCGAGGCCGCCGAGGCCCCCGGGACCGCCGAGGAGACCGAGCCCGCCCCGGCGCGCCGCAGGCGCCGCGCCACGCGGGAGGTCGCCGACGTCGAACCGGCGCCGGAGCCGGAGAAGCCGGAGCAGGACGCGGTGGCCGCCGCGCCCGTGCCCGAACCCGAGCCGGAGGCCGAGCCGGCCCCGCCGCGCCGCAGGCGCCGCGCCACGCGCGCCGAGGCCGCGCCCGAGGAGACCGCCCCGGTGGCGCCCGAGCAGGAGCCGGAGGCCGAGGCGGAGCCGGAGCCCGCCGCGCCGCGCAGGCGCCGCCGTGCCACGCGTGCCGCCGCCGCCCCGGAGCCCGAGGCCGCCGCGCCCGAGGCCCAGCCGGAGCCCGAACCCGAACCCGAGGCGGAGCCCGCCGCGCCGCGCAGGCGCCGCCGCGCCACGCGCGCCGAGGCCCAGCCGGAGCCGGAGGCTCCCCGGGCCGCCGAGACCGACGAGAGCACCGTCCCCCTGCCGCCCGCCGTGCCGGTGGCGACGACCGCCGTCTTCAAGGCGCCGGTGTTCCAGGCGCCCATGTTCCAGACGCCGCAGCGCGCCGCCGAGGAGGCCGTGCGCGAGGCCGCCCCCGCCGAGGCGGAGGAGGACGAGCGGACCCTGGAGGACCTGGAGGAACTGGAAGAGCTGGAGGACCTCACCGGCGCCGCCGAGGACGAGGACGAGGCGCACCCCGACCGTCCCGCCCGCCGTCGCCGCCGCGGTGGCCGCAGGCGGCGCCGCGGGGAGACCGCGGAGCGCGCCGCCGAGGCCGCCGCGGAGACCGGGGACGAGGAGGAGGCCGCGGCCGACCTCGCCGCCGAGGACGAGGCGGAGGCCGCCGAGGAGACCGCCGAGGGCGCGGACGAGACGCACGAGGGCGCGGGCGGCTCCCGCCGCCGCCGTCGCCGCCGCCGTCGCAGCGGGGACGCCGCCGAGGGCGTCGAGCCCGGCGACGACCCGGAGCGCACGGTCGTCAAGGTCCGCGAGCCGCGCCGCCGACGCGAGGAGGCGGCCGAGAGCGCGGACGGCGTGCAGTCCATCAGGGGCTCCACCCGTCTGGAGGCCAAGAAGCAGCGTCGCCGCGAGGGCCGCGAGCAGGGCCGCCGCCGGGCGCCGATCATCACCGAGGCCGAGTTCCTGGCGCGCCGGGAGTCCGTCGAGCGGGTGATGGTCGTCCGGCAGAGCGGCGAGCGCACCCAGATCGCCGTGCTCGAGGACAACGTGCTGGTCGAGCACTTCGTCAACAAGGAGCAGTCGTCCTCGTACGTCGGCAACGTCTACCTCGGCAAGGTGCAGAACGTGCTGCCCTCGATGGAGGCGGCGTTCGTCGACATCGGCAAGGGCCGCAACGCCGTGCTCTACGCCGGCGAGGTGAACTTCGAGTCGCTGGGCATGGGCAACGGCCCGCGCCGCATCGAGTCGGCGCTGAAGTCCGGACAGCCGGTCCTGGTGCAGGTGACCAAGGACCCGATGGGCCACAAGGGCGCCCGCCTGACCAGCCAGATCTCGCTGCCCGGCCGGTATCTCGTGTACGTCCCCGAGGGGTCGATGACGGGGATCAGCCGCAAGCTGCCCGACACCGAGCGGGCCCGCCTGAAGCAGATCCTGAAGAAGATCGTCCCCGAGGACGCGGGCGTCATCGTGCGCACCGCCGCCGAGGGCGCCAGCGAGGACGAGCTGACGCGTGACGTCGAGCGGCTCCAGGCGCAGTGGGCCGACATCCAGCGCAAGGCCAAGAAGGGCAACGCCCCCACGCTGCTGTACGGCGAGCCCGACATGACCGTGCGGGTGGTCCGCGACATCTTCAACGAGGACTTCTCGAAGGTGATCGTCAGCGGCGACGACGCCTGGGAGACGATCCACGGGTACGTCGCCCACGTGGCGCCCGACCTGGCGGACCGGCTGCAGCGCTGGACCTCCGACGTCGACGTCTTCGCCACGTACCGGATCGACGAGCAGCTCATGAAGGCCCTGGACCGGAAGGTGTGGCTGCCCAGCGGCGGTTCGCTGGTCATCGACCGCACCGAGGCCATGGTCGTCATCGACGTGAACACCGGCCGCTTCACCGGGCAGGGCGGCAACTTGGAGGAGACCGTCACCAGGAACAACCTGGAGGCGGCCGAGGAGATCGTGCGCCAGCTCCGGCTGCGCGACCTCGGCGGCATCATCGTGATCGACTTCATCGACATGGTGCTGGAGTCCAACCGGGATCTGGTCCTGCGGCGGCTGCTGGAGTGCCTGGGCCGGGACCGCACCAAGCACCAGGTGGCCGAGGTCACCTCGCTGGGCCTGGTGCAGATGACGCGGAAGCGGGTCGGCCAGGGCCTGCTGGAGTCGTTCTCCGAGCCGTGCGTGCACTGCAACGGCCGGGGCGTCATCGTCCACATGGAGCAGGCGCCCGCGGTGGGCGGCGGCGCGGTCGGCAAGAAGGGCCGCAAGCGGGGCAAGGCGGCGGCGGAGGAGCCGCAGCCGGTCCTGGAGCCGGCGGAGACCGAGGAGCCCGTGGAGCCGATCGTGTCCGCCGCGATGGTGGACAGGACCGAGCCCGTGGAGCCGGTGGACGCCGAGCCCGCCGAGGAGCGGGTCGAGGCCGTCGAGGTCGTGGAGCCCGCCGCCGAGGCGGGCCGGGCGCGGCCGGAGCCGGAGCCCGCGCCCGAGGCGGGGGCCGAGCCGCGTAGGCGGCGCCGGGTCAGCCGCAAGGTGAGCGCGCCCGCGGGCCCGCCGAAGGCGGCGGCCGTCGAGGCGGAGGAGGCGGCCGTGACCGTGGTCACCGCCGAGCCCGCCCCGGCGCCGGAGATCCCGCGGGAGACGGCCCCGGCCGCGCCCGAGGCCGCCGCGCCCGAGCCGGTCGCCGAGGCGGCGGAGCCCGAGCCGGCTCCCGCGCCCGCGCGGCGCCGGGGGAGCCGCAAGGTCACCGTTCCGGCCGGGTCGCCCAAGGCCGCGGAGGAGCCCGGGGTGCTGGTCGTCGCGTCGGCCGAGCCGGCGGAGGCGGCCGAGCCGGAGCCCGCCGCGCGGGAGCCCGAGCCGGTGGTCTCCGACGCGCCGCCGCCGCGCCGCCGCGCGGTGCGCCGCGCCTCGGCCCCGGCGGGGTCGCCCGAGGGCGCCACGGAGGCGGTGGTGACGGTCGTCACGGCCGCGCCCGCGAAGAAGGCCCCGGCCAAGAAGACCGCGAAGAAGGCGGCGAAGAAGACCGCCAAGAAGGCCGCGACCAAGAAGGCGGCGAAGAAGGCCCCGGCCAAGAAGACGGCCAAGGCCACCGCGGCGGCGGAGCAGCCGCAGCCGCCGTCGGTGTCCGCGTCGACCGACGACTGAGCGGGCGCGGGGCGCCGGCGGGGCGGTGAATTTGACCGCCTTGTCGGCGCCTCCGTATTCTTGGCCGCTGGTGTGTCGTTTCCGGCGCGCCATGCTCCTGAGCACCTTCCTCCCCGTAGCGCGCACGGTTCCCGTGCCGGGGAGAGGCCGGGTTCGCCCGTCGCTGGCATCAGGGGCTCCGAATCGAGTGAGAGAGAGTTGTCGCGTGTACGCGATCGTGCGCACCGGCGGCCGTCAGCAGAAGGTTTCTGTGGGCGACGTCATCGAGGTTGACCGGATGTCCAGCAGCGAGGTCGGCGACACCGTCGAGCTCTCCGCCCTGCTCGTCGTGGACGGCGACACCGTCACCAGCGACCCGTGGGTGCTGGCCGGCGTGAAGGTCAAGGCCGAGGTCGTCGACCACCACAAGGGCGACAAGATCCGGATCCAGAAGTTCAAGAACAAGACCGGTTACCGTCGGCGGATGGGCCACCGTCAGCTCCACACCGCGCTGAAGGTCACCGAGATCCCCGCCCCGGCCGCGAAGTAAGGGACTGAAGCGAGATGGCACACAAGAAGGGCGCGTCGTCCACCCGGAACGGCCGCGACTCCAACCCCCAGTACCTCGGCGTGAAGCGCTTCGGCGGTCAGCTCGTCAACGCCGGTGAGATCCTGGTCCGCCAGCGGGGCACGCACTTCCACCCGGGCAACGGTGTGGGCCGCGGCGGCGACGACACGCTGTTCGCGCTGCGCGCGGGCACGGTCGAGTTCGGCCGGTACCGCGACCGCAAGGTCGTCAACATCGTGCCCGTCACCGGGTAATCGACCCGACGGCACCAGCACCTTTCCGAGGGCGGACCGCTTTCCCACGCCGGGAAGCTGGTCCGCCCTTGCCGCGTTCACCCTGTACGGCCCGTGTGGGCAAGCACTTGGAGGCACTGTCATGACCACCTTCGTCGACCGCGTCGAGCTGCACGTCGTCGCGGGTAACGGGGGCCACGGCTGCGCCTCCGTGCACCGGGAGAAATTCAAGCCGCTGGGCGGCCCGGACGGCGGTGACGGCGGGCGCGGCGGGAACGTGGTGCTCGTCGTGGACCCCGACGTGACCACGCTGCTGGAGTACCACCACCGGCCGTACCGCAAGGCCACCAACGGCAAGCCGGGCGGCGGCGGCCACCGCACGGGCGCGGACGGGCAGGACCTGGTGCTGCCGGTGCCGGACGGCACCGTCGTGCTGGACCGGAACGGGGAGGTGCTGGCCGACCTGGTCGGCGCGGGCACCACGTTCGTCGCCGGGCAGGGCGGCCGGGGCGGGCTGGGGAACGCGGCGCTCGCCTCGCCGCGGCGCAAGGCGCCCGGCTTCGCGCTGCTCGGGGAGCCGGGCGACGAGCGGGAGATCATCCTGGAGCTGAAGACGGTCGCGGACGTGGCGCTCGTCGGCTACCCCAGCGCGGGCAAGTCCTCGCTGATCTCGGTGCTGTCGGCGGCCAGGCCGAAGATCGCGGACTATCCGTTCACCACCCTGGTGCCCAACCTGGGTGTGGTCACGGCCGGGACGACCGTCTACACCATCGCGGACGTGCCGGGGCTCATCCCGGGCGCGAGCCAGGGCAAGGGGCTGGGGCTCGAATTCCTGCGGCACGTGGAGCGGTGCGCGGTGCTCGTGCACGTGCTGGACTGCGCCACGCTGGAGTCCGACCGTGACCCGCTCACCGACCTCGACGTGATCGAGGCCGAACTCGCCGAGTACGGCGGCCTGGACGACCGGCCGCGGCTGGTCGTGCTCAACAAGACGGATATCCCGGAGGGGCAGGATCTCGCCGAAATCGTGCGTCCCGATCTGGAGGCGCGGGGCCTGCGGGTATTCGAGGTTTCCGCGGTGTCCAGGAAAGGCCTGAAAGATCTTTCCTACGCGCTCGCCGCGCTGGTCACCCAGGCGCGGGAGGCGAAGCCGAAGGAGACCGCGACGCGCGTCGTGATCCGCCCGAAGGCCGTGGACGACGCCGGGTTCACCGTGACCATGGAGGGCGAGGGATTCTTCCGGGTCCGGGGCGACAAGCCGGAACGCTGGGTGCGGCAGACCGACTTCACCAACGACGAGGCCGTGGGCTATCTCGCCGACCGGCTCAACCGCCTCGGGGTCGAGGAAGAGCTGGTCAAGGCCGGTGCCAGGGAGGGCGACGGGGTGGCGATCGGCGGCGACGACGACGCCGTCGTCTTCGACTGGGAGCCCTCGGTGACGGCCGGCGCGGAGATGCTGGGCCGGCGTGGCGAGGATCACCGGATGAACCCGCTGCGCCCGGCGGCCGCGCGGCGGCGGGACCGGGAGGCGCGGCGCCGTGATGCCGCGCAGCAGGAATTCGAGGAATTCAGTCCTTTCGACTGACATGCCGGACTTCGGGTGCCCTGCGGCGCTGCCGCAGGGTAACTCACCCCTGTCACAAACCGATAACGGTTGACAACGGTTCATCCGGCTTGGGGGTCAAGCTTCCGCAAGGGTTAACCTTCTTCTCGCGTAGGCGACACTTTTGATACCCGGCAGGAGCTTCCTTGACCATCCATCCCCATGGACCGTCCCCCCACACCACCGCGGTCGTCCTCGCCGGTGGCACGGGCCAGCGTGTGGGTCTTTCCATACCGAAGCAACTGATCAAGATCGCGGGCAAGGCCGTCATCGAGCACACCCTGGCCGTCTTCGAGGAGGCCGGGGAGATCGACGACGTCCTGGTCATGATGGCTCCCGGCTACGCGGACGAGGTCGAGAAGATCGTCGCCAGGAGCGGCCTGCGCAAGGTCACCCGCGTCGTGGAGGGCGGCGCCACCCGCAACGAGACCACCGAGCGCGCCATCGCCGTGCTGAGCGAGGGCCTGGCCGAGGGCGAGGAGCGCTACGTCCTCTTCCACGACGCGGTCCGCCCGCTGCTCTCCCGCCGCGTGATCAGCGACTGCGTGGCCGCGCTCGACCGGTACCGGGCCGTCGACGTCGCCATCCCCTCCGCCGACACGATCATCGTCACCCGCACCCACGGCGAGGACGGCGAGTTCATCACCGACGTGCCCGACCGTTCGCGCCTGCGACGCGGCCAGACCCCGCAGGCGTTCCGGCTGTCCACCATCCGCCGCGCCTACGAGATCGCCGCCGGGGACCCGAACTTCCAGGCCACCGACGACTGCTCCGTCGTCCTGAAGTACCTGCCGGACGTGCCGATCCACGTGGTGCCGGGTGACGAGTTCAACATGAAGGTCACCCAGCCCGTCGACGTGTTCATCGCGGACAAGCTCTTCCAGCTCGCCTCCACCGCCGCGCCCGCGCAGTCCGACGAGGACGCCTACCGGGAGCGGCTGGCCGGCCGGACCGTCGTCGTCTTCGGCGGCTCCTACGGCATCGGCAAGGACATCGCGGACCTCGCCCAGCGGTACGGCGCGACCGTCTACGCCCTGGGCCGCTCCACCACCGGCACCCACGTGGAGAACCCCGGCGACATAGCCGAGGCACTCGCCAAGGCGTACACGGACACCGGCCGTGTCGACTTCGTCGTCAACACCGCCGGCGTGCTCCGCATCGGCAAGCTGGCCGAGACCGAGGACGCGGTCATCGAGGAGGCCCTGACGGTCAACTACCTCGCGCCCGTCCGCATCGCCCGCGCCGCCCACAAGTACCTCGCCGAGACCGGCGGCCAGCTCCTGCTGTACACCTCCAGCAGCTACACCCGGGGCCGCGCCGAGTACAGCCTCTACTCCTCCACCAAGGCCGCCATGGTGAACCTCACCCAGGCCCTGGCCGACGAGTGGGCCGCCGACGGCATCCGCGTCAACTGCGTCAACCCCGAGCGGACCGCGACCCCGATGCGCACCCGCGCCTTCGGCGAAGAGCCGGCCGGGACGCTGCTGTCGTCCGAGGCCGTCGCCCGCACCTCCCTCGACGTGCTGCTGTCCCCGCTGACCGGGCACGTCATCGACGTCCGCCAGCAGGACCCCACCGCCGACGCCACCCAGGCCGGCTCGTTCGAACGCGCCCTGGCCGCCGCCCTCAACGCCGAGGCCACAGGGGGGGTGGCATGACCCGGGCCACGCTGCACCGCCTGGCCGGCGTCACCAGTGGCACGGAACTGGCCGCCGCGCTGCTCATGGTGACCGGGTACCCGCTGATGCTGCTGGCCGCGCTGCTGCCGTCGGCCGGCCTGTTCGCCGCCGCGGCGGCGCTGAGCTACGGCGGCGACCACGTCCTGCACCGCCGCGGCAGCCACCTGCTGGTCCGGCTCGGCAAGGCCAGGGTGGGCCTCACCATCCGCTTCCTGCTGCGGCAGCTCCTGCTCCTGCTGCTGATGGCCCGCGCGGACTGGGCGGGGGAGACCGTCTTCCACGCGGCCGTCGTCGGCCTGCTGGCGTTCTACGCGTTCCAGGCGCCGCACGCCGCGCTGATCACGGTGCTGCGCAGGAAGCGCCGGCTGCCCATCGCCACCCGCAACATCGACCTGTCCACGCTGCCCGTGCCCGACGGCCCGCCGCGCGCGCTCACCCACCGGGCGGTGGAGAAGGTGCTGCACACCGAGGTGCCGATGTTCGCCGGGCTGGTCGCCGTCGTCCTGACCGGCACCACCGGCCTCGGCTACGCCGGCACCGCGGTGACGCTCACGCTCGTCGCGGCCTACCTGGCCGTCCTGCTGCCGTACCTGAGCCCCCGGCGGCTGCCCCCGCCGCCGGACCAGGTGCTGGAGTGGTTCGACGGCTGGCTGCACGCCTACCGGCCGACCGTCGCGCTGTACTTCTCCGGCTCCAGGGACGCCGTCTACCAGGTCAACATGTGGCTCGACACCATGGCCGGGCTCGACGCCCGGCCGCTGGTGATCCTGCGCGAGCGCGCCATCCACCACCGGCTGGCCACCACCACCGTGCCGGTGGTGTGCGTGCCCAGCGCGGTCGACCTGATGAACATGGACCTGTCCACGCTGCGGGTCGGGCTCTATCCGGCGAACGTCGGCAAGAACCTTCACCTGCTGCGCGTGCCCACCATGAAGCACGTCTTCATCGGCCACGGCGACAGCGACAAGATCGCCAGCATCAACCCGTACGCCAAGGCGTACGACGAGGTGTGGACCGCCGGGCGGGCCGGCCGCGACCGGTTCGCGCTGGCCGACGTCGGCGTGCGGGACGAGGACATCGTGGAGGTCGGCCGCCCCCAGCTCGCGCCGATCAGGCCCGCTTCCGGCCGTCCGCACGGCCGCATCCCCACGGTCCTGTACGCCCCCACCTGGGAGGGCTGGACCGACGACCCGGGCAACACCTCGCTGCTGCTGGCCGGCGAGAACATCGTCCGCCGCCTGCTCACCTCCGAGCGGCCCGTGCGGGTGCTGTACAAGCCGCACCCCTTCACCGGCTCGCGCGACCCCGAGGCCGGGGCCGTCCACCGGCGGATCGCGGCGATGATCGAGCGGGCCGCCGCCGAGCGGGCGGCCGACCCGCGCTGGGCCGCCGCGGCCGAGCAGACCGCCGCCGACCGGACGCGGGCGCGGGCCACCCTGCGGGCCGTCGAGGAGGCCGGCGGCCTGCCCGGCGAGGCCACGGCCGCCACCGCCTGGGACGACGCCTCGGTCTCCCGCGACGACCGGACGCCGCCCGAGGCCGCCGCGGCCGAGGAGCGCCGGATCCAGGAGTGGAACGAGGCGTACTGGCGGTCGCAGGGCTGGTGGGAACACCGCGTCATCACCGGCCCGTACCCGCGGCTCTTCGACTGCTTCAACGAGGCGGACGCCCTGGTCTCGGACATATCGAGCGTCGTGTCGGACTTCATCGCCAGCGGCAAGCCGTACGCGGTGACCGACTCGGCCGGGCTCGGCGCCGACGAGTTCCGCCGCCAGAACACCGCGGTGCGCGCGGCGGTGATCCTGTCCAACGACGCCGCCGGACTGGACGAGCTGCTGGACGCGGCGCACACCCCCGGCGCCGACCGGCTGGCGGCCGACCGCGCCGAGCTGAAGCACTACCTGCTCGGCCCCGACCGGCCCACCTCCCTGGAGCGGTTCAACGCGGCGATCGCCGCCCTGGCGGCGCGGGCGGAGGCCCGCAACCAGGCCCAGGGGGAGACCGGCGCCGCGGCCGTGGTGACCGCCCCGTAGCGAACCGAGCGATCCCAGCGATCCGAGCAGCAGGAAGAGAAGAGAAGGCACGTCCGTGGTGGCCAAGCCAGAAGACATGATTCCCGAGGACCTCCGGCGCGGGATGCGCTTCCTGCCGGAGGCGTCCGACGAAGACCGCCGGGACTTCCTGGACCGGGCCGCGGACTTCCTGGCGTCGGCCGCCGCAGGCCGGCTCGCCAAGCTCCCGCCGCTGGCCCGCGTCAAGTGGTACCTGGCCCGGGAACGGCGGCTCGACGAGCTGCTCACGGTGCTGCGGTTCGAGCGGGAGAACCCGTCGGCGTTCCCCGTGCGGGGGCTGCTGCGCCCGCACCTGTCGATCCCCGGCGTGGACGACCGCGTCCTGCCCGCCTCCGTCGCCCGCCTCCGGCCGCGCGAGATGCCGGTGCGGGCCAGGGCCACGGAGGTGCTCTGGCAGGACGGCAAGCTGATCCTGCACGGCTACGCCTACGTGCAGAACATCCCCGGCGGCGGCACCGGCCGGCTGCCCCGGCTGGCGTGGCTGCGCCGCCCGGGCGGCGGCCGGGTGCCCGTGAAGTTCCGCTCCGAGGAGTCGCCGCGGGCCACCCGGGACTCCAAGCAGGCGCTGCACAACTACGACGACGCCGGGTTCGAGATCGTCATCGACCCCGAGCGGCTGAAGTCCCGGGGCCGGTGGCAGGCCGGCACCTGGGGGCTGACCCTGGCCCTGCCGCGCCCGGGCGGCTATGCGCCCGGCAAGGTGGAGCGCCTCGACATCGGCTCCGCCGGGCACTCCCAGGCCCACGACCTCGGCGACGGCGCGCGGCTGGTGGCCGGGTTCGCCGACGACAGGTTCCAGGTCACCATCGACGTCCCCGAGGCCGAGGTGGTGGACCAGACCTTCACCGAGGACGCGCTCCGGCTGGGCCTGCGGTCCCCGGCCGGCGGCAAGGAGCCGCGCGGGCTCCGTGTGGCGCTCAAGGGCGACCCCGGCGGTTCGCTGTTCCCGGCCCGCCGCGACGAGACCGCCGACGACGCCCGCGGGCCGCGCTGGACCGTGGACGTTCCGCTGGCCGACCTGTCCGTGGCCACCTCGGCGGAGACCAAGACGCTGGACTTCATCGCCCACATCGAGTTCGCCGACGGCACCTCGCGGCGGGCCACCGTCGTCGACGGCTTCGCGCCCGGCCGCCATCCCCGCCCGCACGGCCGGGAGATCGCCGTCACCACCGACGGGCCGGGCCTGCTCAAGCTGCACGACCGGGCCCGGCAGGCCGTGGTGGACTCGCTCCGGTGGACCGGCGACGGCGAGCTGCTGATCGAGGGCTCCTACACCGGGCCCGGCGACCGGATGCGCTTCGTGCTGCGGCACGGCGAGCGGTTCGAGGAGCACCTGCTGCCGCTGACCTGGGCCGACGGCCGGTTCAGCGTCACCGTGGCGCCGCACCGGATGACCACGTACGACGCGACGCTGTCGCTGCGCGCCGGCCGCTGGTACTTCTCGCTGCGCGACAAGGACGCCTGGGGCCACGGGCGGGACGTGCCGGTGAAGCTGCGCGCCGACCTGATCCGCACCCTGCTGCCGCTGCGCAAGCGGGTGGCGGGCCGTACGTACACCGTCAACCGCCGGTACTTCGACCGGATCTTCCTCGGCTCCGGGCCGGTGCTCTCCGGCGAGGAGCGGGGCGCGTACCGGCAGCGGCAGCTGCGCCAGGTCCACTTCCCGCGCTTCCAGCAGGAGCCGCTGCGCGACGCCGTGTTCTACAACAGCTTCGGCGGCAAGCAGTTCTCCGACTCGCCGCGCGCGGTGTACGAGGAGTTCGCCCGCCGCGGCATCGAGGTGGAGCACCTGTGGTCGGTCGCGGACGCGCAGGTCAGCCTGCCGCCCGGGGTCCGGCCGGTGGAGTGGCACAGCCGCGAGTGGTACGAGGCGCTGGCCCGCAGCCGGTACGTGGTGACCAACGTCGGCCTCGGCGACTGGTACGAGCGCCGGGACGGCCAGTGCGTGGTGCAGACCTGGCACGGCACCCCGCTGAAGAAGATCGGCGCCGACCTGCTGGGCACCCCGAAGGCCAACCTCGCCTACATCGACAGCCTGCCGCACCGCTTCCGGCAGTTCGACCTCGTGGTGTCGCCCAACGCCTTCACGACGCCGATCATGCGCAACGCGTTCCGCTGCGAGGGCGAGATCCTGGAGTCCGGCTATCCGCGCAACGACATCTTCCACCGGGAGGACCGGGAGAAGATCGCGCAGCGGGTGCGGGCGACGCTCGGCATTCCGGCGGGGCG
>NZ_JBPQTQ010000094.1:0-25332 GCF_051386415.1 Streptomyces sp. URMC 129 | reverse complement strand
CCCCACCCCCCGCCACGACGCCCACGCCACGACCCCCCGAGGAGGCCGGACGCGCATGGAGCGGCCCCGTGACCGCGGACGGCCGGGAACGGCCCGGCACCACGCGGCGCGCGTCACCGTCCTGACCCTGCTCTCGCTGGCCGACACCGCCGCCACGCTGCTGCTGCCCGCCGCGCTCGGCCACACCTTGGACCTGCTGCTCGGCGGCGCGGGCCCCGGCACGGGCCCCGGCTCCGACAGCGCCCGCCGCTGGAGCCTGCTGTGCGCGGGCCTGGTCTGCGCGCAGCTCGCCCTGGACGC
Organism: Streptomyces sp. URMC 129; assembly: GCF_051386415.1. Lineage (NCBI taxonomy): Bacteria > Bacillati > Actinomycetota > Actinomycetes > Kitasatosporales > Streptomycetaceae > Streptomyces > Streptomyces sp. URMC 129. The sequence goes on along the minus strand of NZ_JBPQTQ010000094.1, from coordinate 25,032 downwards.
CGCGACCACCGTGCTGACCGCCACCACCGACGCCCGCGAGGCCGCGCGGCTGCGCGGCCGGCTGCTGCGCCACGTCCTGGCCGTCGGCCCCCGTGCCGGTGACCGCTTCCCGGCGGGCGACCTGGTCACCCGCGCCACCGTCAACGCCGCCCACGCGGGCGCCGCGCCCGCCGCCCTGGCCGCCGCCGTCTCCGGCGTCGTCGCCCCGGCCGGCGGAGTCGTCGCGCTGGCCCTCGTGGACTGGCGGCTGGCCGCCGCCTTCGCCGCCGGAGTACCGCTCCTGGCTCTGCTGCTGCGGGCGTTCACCCGTTCCACCGCCGATGTCGTCGCCCGCTACCAGGAGATCCAGGCGGACATCGCCGACCGGCTGGTCGAGGCGCTGGGCGGCGCCCGCACCATCGCCGCCGCGGGCACCGAGCCGCGCGAACGGGCCCGCGTGCTGGGCCCGTTGCCCGCGCTGAGCGCCGAGGGCCACCGGATGTGGCACGTCAACGCCCGGGCCGTCGCCCGGGCCGCCGCGCTCGCGCCGCTGCTCCAGCTGGCCGTCGTCGCCGTCGCGGGCCTGCTCCTGGCGGCCGGCGACCTGACCGTGGGCGGGCTGCTGGCGGCGGCCCGGTACGTGGTGATCGCCACCGGCGTCGGCGTGTTCGTCGGCCACCTCAACCGGCTCGTCCGCGCCCGGGGCGCCGGGCGGCGGCTGGCCGAGGTCTTCGCGGAGCCGCCCGCGCCGCACGGCGACGCGGCGCTGCCGCCCGGCGGGACCGGCCGCGTGGAGTTCCGCCGCGTGACGGCCCGCCGCGACGGGCGCGCCGTGCTGCGCGGCCTGGACCTCGTGATCCCCGGCGGCGCCACCGTCGCCGTCGTCGGCCGCTCCGGCGCGGGCAAGTCGCTGCTGGCCGCGCTCGCCGGGCGGCTGGCCGACCCGGACGACGGCGACGTCCTGCTCGACGGCGTGCCGCTCGCCGCCCTGCCGCGCCGGACCCTGCGCGCCGAGATCGGCTACGCCTTCGAGCGGCCCGCGCTGCTCGGCGGCACGCTGGCCGGTGTCATCGGCTTCGGCCCCGTCCCGCCCCCGCCCGCCGAACGCATCGCCGCCGCCGCGCGGTCCGCCGACGCGGACACGTTCATCAGGACGCTCCCCGAGGGCTACGCGACCCGCTGCGCCGACGCGCCGCTGTCCGGCGGGGAACTCCAACGTCTCGGCCTGGCGCGAGCGTTCACCCACACCGGGCGGCTGCTGATCCTGGACGACGCCACCTCCAGCCTCGACACCGTGACCGAACTCCGCGTCGGGCGGGCCCTGCTGGCCGACACCCACGCCCGCACCCGCCTCGTCGTCGCCCACCGCGCGTCCTCCGCCGCCCGCGCCGACCTGGTGGCGTGGCTGGACGACGGCCGGATCAGGGCGCTCGGCCCGCACCGCGACCTGTGGCGGCGGGCCGACTACCGGGCGATGTGGGAGGCCGGGGACGAGCCGGCGGAAGGGGCGGACCATGACGGTGACTGACACCGGCCTCACCCGGGAAGGCGCGCGCTTCCTGCGGGCGCGCCCGCGCGCGCTGGGCGCGCTCCTCTGGTGGTCAATGCTCCAATCCGCACAGACCTTCCTCATCGGATACGGGATCGCCCGCGCCCTTGACGAGGGTTTTCTCGCCGGACACACGACCACCGGACTGTGGTGGCTCGGTGTGACGGCCGCCGGTGCCGGGCTGGGCGCGCTGAGCGCCGGACGCGTCTACCGGGCGGTCGCCGCGCTGGTCGAGCCGCTGCGCGACACGCTCGTGCGGGGCGTCGTGGCCCGCGGGCTGCGCCGGGCCGTGCTGGGTCCGGGCGGTCGCCCGCACGGCGCCTCGGTGGTCTCCCGCGTGGGCCACCAGACGGAGATCGCCCGCGACAGCTTCGCCGGACTCGTCCTGGTGGCCCAGACGTTCGTCTTCGGCACCGCGGGGGCGCTGGCCGGGCTGCTGCTGCTGGATCCCGTGCTGCTGCTGGTCGTGCTGCCGCCGCTGCTGGCGGGCCTGACCGTCTTCGCCTGGTCGCTGCGCCCGCTGGCGCGGCGGCAGCGGAACGTGCTGGTCGCCGACGAGGGACTGGCGGAGACGCTGGGGGAGACGTTCGGCGGGCTGCGCGACGTGGTGGCGTGCGGCGCCGAGGAGCGCGCGGCGGCCGGGGCCGCCGCCCGCGTCGAGGAGGAGCTGCGGGCGGCCCGTTCCCTCGCCCGCTGGGGCGTGTGCCGCGTCCTGGCCCTGGGCCTCGGCGGCCACCTCCCGGTGCCGCTGCTGCTGTTCCTGGCGCCCTGGCTGCTGGACCGGGGCGTGGGCCCGGGCGAGCTGGTCGGGGCCCTGACGTTCGTCACCCAGGCCCTGCTGCCCGCCCTGGCGAGCCTGATCAACGGCCTCGGCGGCGCCGGGGCCCGCCTCTCCGTGGTGATCACCCGCCTCCGCGAGGGCCCGCCCCCGGGCGCCGAGGTCCCGGCCGCCGGGCCCCCGGCCCCGTCCGCCGCCGGACCGGTGGCCCGCCGGGCGCCGGAGGCGGCGGCCGTGGACCTGCGCGGGGTCACCTTCACCTACGGAGGCCGGGCCGGTCCGGTGGTGGCCGGGCTGGACCTGACCGTGCCGGCCGGCGGGCACCTGGCCGTGGTCGGGCCCAGCGGGGCCGGGAAGTCCACGCTCGCCGCCCTGGTGGCGGGCCTGCTGGCGCCCGCCACCGGGGAGGTCCGGCTGTGCGGCGAGCCCGTCGCCGGGCGCCCGGCCGCCGACCTGGTGCGGCTGCGGGTGCTGATCCCGCAGGAGGCGTACGTGTTCTCCGGCACCGTCGCCGACAACCTCGGCTATCTGCGCCCCGATCCGGTGCCCGGGAAGGAACTGCTGGCCGCCGCCGAGGCCGTCGGTGCCGACGGGCTGGTGGACCGGCTCGGCGGCCCCGGCGGTCATGTGGTGCCCGCCCGGCTGTCCGCCGGCGAACGCCAGCTCCTCGCCCTGGCACGGGCCTACCTGGCCCCCGCGCCCGTCGTACTGCTGGACGAGGCGACCTGCCACCTCGACCCGGCCGCCGAGGCGCGGGCCGAGCGGGCCTTCGCCGCCCGGCCCGGGGGCACCCTCGTGGTCATCGCCCACCGTCTCAGCTCGGCCCGCCGCGCACGGCGGGTGCTGGTCCTGGACGGAACCCGCCACGTGAGCGGCGGCCATCGCGAGGTGCTGGCGCGCTCCGCCCTCTACCGCGACCTGGCCGGGAGCTGGTCGGACGACGCCCGGGGCCCGGCGCCGGGGCGGGCGTCAGACCCAGCCCGCGGTGCGGGAGATGCGGATGGCGTCCACCCGGTTGCGGGCCCCGGTCTTGCGGATGATCGCGGCCAGATAGTTGCGGACGGTGCCCTCGGCGAGCCACAGCCGCTCCGCGATCTCGGGGACCGGCGCGCCGTCCGCGGCGAGTGACAAGACGTTCAGTTCGCGCGGGGTCAGGGGCATTTCGGCCGCGCTGAGGAAGTCGAAGGCGAGCGCGTCATCGACATAGCGACTTCCCTTGGCGACCCGGCGTATCGCCTCGATCAGCCGCTCCGGCGGCGCGTCCTTGCTGACGAACCCCAGGGCTCTCGCCTCGAACGCCCGGTGCAGCAGGCCGGGTCTCCCGGTCGGCGCGAGCACCACGACATCGGGGCCGGGTCCGGGACCGGGGGAGTCCTCCCGCTGGCGCGCTTCGGGCGCGGCCAGGCAGGAGAACCCGGGACATTCGACGTCCACCAGCAACAGGTCCGCCGGACGACGCGCCGTCTCCCGCGGCAGCTCCGCCCACGAGGCCGGCACCACGTCCATGTCCCGCTCCGCCGCGAGCAGCGAAGTCAGCGCACAGCGCAGCAGGTTGTCGTCGTGCACGAGCAGTAACCGGATCACGTTCGGTGCCTCCTACGGCAGTCACCTTGCCCGTCCCTGGAATCGCCCAGGCCCCCATCATCCTCATCTCCGCTGCCCACTGGCGGGCGCGGAATGCCGCACGCCCGTGGAGCACGATGGGCGCGCAAGGGGGCGCGCCACGGTGATGTGTGCTCCAGTCGCGTCAAGTTATGTCTTGCCGCCTGAGGTTGAGCGCCTGTGGCCGTGACGCACGTTCCCGCGGCACGTGCGCGCGCCCCCGTGTGCGGCCGTATCCGCCGCGTTCCGCGATGCGCGCCGCGTGACAACCCCGTTCCGCCACGTGCTCACCCGGTGAGCGCGCGGAGGGACGGCGGGGGAGGGCCCCGCGGTGGCGGACGTCCCGGCGCCCGCGGCACTCTCGGTGCGCGCGCGGTGACGGCGCGGTGACGACGATGCGGAGAGTGACCGGCCCGGACCGTGGTGCTTCCGGGGGACGCGACCCGGCCCCGCGTCCGACCGCGCCGGCCACGGGGCCCGGCGGGGGTACGGCGCGCGGGCAATCCGGTCACCCGCGCACGCCGGGGTGCTGCTGACGCTCTCCCACGTCTCTGCCCTCTGCCTTCCGCGCGCCGGCTTCTCCTCCGGCGCCGAGTGGCTGTTCGGCATCGTGCTCCTCGTCGGTGTGCCGGCCCGTCGGGCGGATTCTTCCTCCCCCTGGCCGTGGGGAAGGAGGACTCCGCGTCGCCCGGCACCGTCGTCACCCGCACCGGCGCGGTGCTCATCGCCACGGCACTCGCCGCCCTCGCCATCGGCCTGATCCGGGCCATCCGAACGGCCGCTGAACGGCCGCCCGCGCGGCGGCCGTTCAGAACAGCCGTCCGGCGTCGGCCGGGGCGGGCTCCTCCAGGTCCAGCAGGAAGCGCTTGCGGGCCAGCCCGCCCGCGTAGCCGGTCAGGCTGCCGTCCGCGCCCACCACCCGGTGGCAGGGAACGATGATGGACACCGGGTTCCGCCCGTTCGCCGCGCCGACCGCCTGGGCCAGCGCGGGGTCGCCCAGCGCGCGGGCCAGGTCGCCGTACGAACGCCGCTCCCCGTAGGGGATGTCGCGCAGCAGCCGCCACACCGCCTGCTGGAACGCGTTGCCGCGCGGCGCGAGCGGCACGTCGAACCGGGTCCGTTCCCCCGCGAAATACTCGCCCAACTGTGCTCGCACGTCCGCGAATTCCGCGTCCGCCCGGACCCCGATGGCCTCGGCCCCCGGGCCGCGCAGGTGCCCCTCGAAGTACAGCCCGGTCAGCGCGCCGTCCTCACCGGCCACGACCGTCAGGCCGCCCACCGGCGAGTCGACGACGGCGTGGATCACTCGCCCCGTGGTCATGTCGGCCCAGCCTACGCGCCGTTCGTCCCGCCGTGATGCCGTGCTGCCGGGGCCGTGGCGGTGGCCTTGAAGAACGTGTAGTGGAACGTCCCGCCGGGTTCCGCCGTCCGGCGCAGGGCCGCGATGGCGCGGGTCCAGGCGGCGGGGGTGGTCAGGCCGGCGGCCAGGGCGGTGTCGCGGACGCCGTCGACCATGGCCGTGAACGTGTCGAGGGTGAAGCCCCGGACCAGCTCCGGGCGCGTCGCGTCCGCGTAGACCGTGCGCGGGCGGACCCGCACATCGGCGTATCCGGCCCCGGCCAGCAGGGGGTGGAGGCGGCGGCCGATCAGCGCGTCCCCGCCGGCCGCCGCCTGGAGTTCGACCAGGTGGCCGATCGCGGCGCGGGCGTCGGCGCTGTCGGGGTGGAAGAACGCCGAGCCGTGGTCGCCCTCGATCACCGTGATGGTGCCGCCCGGCCGCAGCAGGCGCCGCAGCCCGGTCAACGCCCGTGCGGGATCGGTCAGATGCTCCAGCACGAAGCACACGAAGACGTGGTCGAACGACGCGTCCGCGAACGGCAGGTCGAACAGGTCGGCGTGGCACCACGCGACGCCCGGCACCCGGGCGCGGGCCTGCGCGAGGGAGTCCGCCGAGACGTCGACCGCGACGATCTCCGCCCCCGGACTCCCCGCCACCAGGCGCGCCGTCTGGGCCCCGACCCCGCAGCCCGCCTCCAGTACCCGGCTGCCGGGCGGGAACACGGTGTCCGCGTGGAGCAACTCCGCGAGCGTGTCGGCCTGGTCCGCGAGCCGCCGGGCCTCGGCCTCCGAGTAGCCGTGCACATAACCGGCCGCCGCCGGTTCCCGCGTACCGTTCACAGCGTTCACAGCGTTCACAGCATTCATGGCGTTCAGGCTGGCGCTACCGTGGACCGGTGAACAGATCCAATTCGAGTGCACGGGACAGGTCCAAAGCGCCCGGCTCCGACTTTCTCCAGCTCGACATGGCCCAGGCCCCGCCCGGCGGGCTGGCCGACTGGCTCGCCGGGGAGCTGCGGCGCGCCGTCTCCGACGGGCGGCTGCCGGTCGGCGCCCGGCTGCCCGCGACCCGCGTGCTCGCCGCCGACCTGCGGGTCTCCCGGGGCGTCGTCACCGAGGCGTACCAGCGCCTCACCGAGGACGGGCACATCGCCGGGCGCCGGCGGAACGGCACCGTCGTGGTGGCCGCGCCTTTGCCGCACCCCGGTCCGGGGGTGCCGGCGCCGGGAGCACCGGACGTGCCGGGCGCGCCGTTCGCCGGACCGCCCGGCCCGGGCGTCTTCGACGCCGTCCGCGCCGCCCCCGCCCGCATCGACCTGTCGCCCGGCGTGCCGGACCTCGCCGCGTTCCCCCGCGCGGCGTGGCTGCGCGCCGAACGCGCCGTGCTGCGCGACCTGTCGGCCACCGCCTTCGGCTACGGCGACCCGCGCGGCACGCCCGCGCTGCGGCTGGCCGTCGCCGACTGGCTCGCCCGCACCCGCGGGATCAGGGCGGACCCGGAGGAGGTCGTGGTCGTCGCGGGCGTGGCCCAGGCGCTGACCCTGCTCGGCGAGGTGCTCGCCGCCGACGGCACGCGCGCCGTCGCCGTGGAGGACCCCGGGGCGCTGGGCACCCGCCAGACCCTGCGCGCCCGCGGCCTGGACACCCCGCCGGTCCCGGTCGACGAGGACGGGATCCGGGTGGACGCGCTGCGGGCGAGCGGCGCGCCGGCCGTCCTGGTCACCCCGGCGCACCAGTTCCCGCTGGGCGTGGTCCTCGGGGGCGACCGGCGGCGCGCGTTGATGCGCTGGGCCGGCGAGGGCGGGCTGATCGTGGAGGACGACTACGACGCCGAGCACCGCTACGACCGGCCGCCCGTCCCCGCGCTCCGGTCGATGCTGGCGGAACACGTCTGCTACACCGGCAGCGTGTCCAAGCTGCTCGCGCCCGCGCTGCGCGTCGGCTGGCTCCTCCCGCCACCGCGCCTCCGTGACGCGCTGGCCGACGCCAAGCGGTTCGCCGACCTCGGCAACGCGGCGCTGCCGCAACTGGTGCTGGCGCGGCTGATGGAGTCGGGCGAGCTGGAACGGCACGTGCGCTTCCTGCGCCGACGGCACCGCCACCGCCGGGACGCGATGATCGCGGCGCTCGGGGAACACCTCCCGGACGCCACGGTGCACGGCGCGGCGGCCGGCCTGCACCTGACGATCACGTTCGACGCCGGTTTCGCGGACACCGACCTGGCGGCGGCGGCACTGGCGCGCGGCGTGAAGGCGCACCCGCTGTCGTGGCACACCCAACTCCCGCACGGACCCGGCCTGGTGCTGGGCTACGCGGCGAACGTCGTGTCGGACATCGGGGAGGCGGTGTCGGTCCTGGCGGACGCCCGGCGCGCGCTGTGACGAGGCACTGACGCGTCAGAGCAGCAGGAACAGGGCGAAGACCGAGGCCGCCAGCAGGGTCATGCCGACCAGTTCGCAGAGGAACGCCAGCCGCAGGTGGCGCACCTTGACGGCGAAGACCCGCGTGGAGTCCTCCAGCACTCTGAGCTGGACGATCGCGATGGCCTGGAGCGCCACCTGCTCGTCCTTGAACCAGTGTTCGGCCGAGAGATGGGGGCGGAACGAGCGGACGTCGGCCTCCCGCCAGGGGGCGGGCATGTTGACGCGCAGCCCGTACGCGGTCGCCAGGAGGAAGCACAACAGCGACGCCCCGACCATGAGCCGCAGGGCGAGCGGTGCCGCGAGCGCCTCCTCGCGGGCCACCGCGATGAAGGCGAGCTGGAGGGTGACCAGGGCGCCCGAGGTCGTGACGACGGTGACGCCGCGGTTCTCGACGTTCGTCCGGCGTTCCCGCAGGTACACCAACTGCGCGTCGAGAAACCGCGCGACCGCCTCACCTGCTGTCATCGGGCCCGGCCGGTACGCCCGTCACCACCGGCCGCCGCCGGAGGACGGGGTGCGCAAGTGCCGGACTTCGACGGTCCTGAGGACCGGGTAGTCCTTGTCGATCGGCTGGATGTCCTCCTCGTCACCCTCCTCCTCGAACCGGTCCCCGTCGTGCCGTCCCTCGCGCAGGTCGTCCTCGTCGTCCCGCCGTCGCTTCTTCCCCATGCGTCCTCCTCCGGACGTCACACCGTCATGCCGTCATGCCGTCACCCGGCAGAACGCGGGTCGCCTCACCGTTGGTTCCGCGAGACCGCGACGACCGGGACGTCGCCGCGCACCGCCCGGGTCACCGGGGTGCGTTCGGCGATGTCCAGCAGGCGGGTGCGCTGGGCGTCGTCCAGGCCGTCGCCCAGCAGGTCTATCCGCCGCGTGATCCGGGCGTCCTTGCCGGTGCCCTTCTCGTAGGCCAGGTGCACCCGGACGCCCTCCAGCGGCCATTCCTTGCGCTGCGCGTACATCCGCAGGGTGATGGCCGTGCAGGAGCCCAGCGCGGACAGCAGCAGCGCGATCGGGTTGGGGCCGGTGTCGGCGCCGCCCACGGAGGCCGGTTCGTCCGCCGTCAGGCGGTGGTGTCCGGCGCGGAGGTCCACGCCGTAGTCGGTGCCGGTGCTCGTGGCGACCACCGCGGCGGCCCGTACGTACGCGGACGCGCCCGCGTCCGTCGCCGTATCAGTCATCCGTTCCCACTCCCGTCTGTTCAGGCGAGCCCGAAGCGCGCCCGGCGCTCCTGGGGGACCAACTCCGCGTACTCGGGATGCTTTCCGATCCAGCCGCGGATGAACGGGCAGTACGGCAGCACCGCGAGGTCCCGTTCGCGCGCGGCGTCGAGGGCGGCGCGGGCGAGGGCGCCGGCCAGGCCGCGGCCCTCGAAGCGGGAGTCGATCTCGGTGTGGATGAACGCGATCTCCCCCTCGGACAGGTGGTATTCGGCGAAGCCCGCCAACGCGGCGCCGCCGTCCTCGCCCTCGTCGAAGATCTCGAAGCGCGACCGCTCCGGGTTGTCCGCCACACGGTGCCCCATGGTCCTCATCTCTTTCCGCTGTGCTCGCCGCCGGCCGTCCGGCGGCGTCATCATCACACGGCCGCCGTGTCCCGGTCCTGCTCGTCCAGCCTGGCCTTCATCCTCAGCCATTCCTTGGCGATCTGGCGGTCGACGAGCCTCGGCAGCAGGCGCTTGAGCGCCACCACCACGCGCACGTCCCGGTGGGTGTGGACCAGGAACCGGCCCCTGGCGACGGCCTCGGCCACCCGCTCCGCCACCTGCTCCGGCGTGACCGGCCCCTTGTCGATCATGCGGTGGGCGACCTTGGTCAGCACGGGGTCGGGACTGCGCAGCCCGGCACCGAGGTTGGTGCGGACGAAGCCGGGACAGACCACGGTGGTCCGTATGTTCCACGGCGCCAGCTCGTGACGCAGCGTCTCCGACAGGGAGATGACGGCGGCCTTGGAGACGTTGTAGGAGGCCATGCCCGGCAGGTTCATCAGCCCGGCCAGCGAGGAGACGTTCACCACGTGTCCGCTCCGCTGCTCCTTGAACACCGGGACGAACGTGCGGCACCCGGCGACGACGCCGCTCAGGTTGATGCCGAGGATCCACTCCCAGTCGGCCGGCGTGATCCGCTCCACGCGGCCCGCGGCGGCCACGCCCGCGTTGTTGACCAGCACGTCCAGCCCGCCCCACGTGGCATCGCACCAGGCGCGCACCCGCTGCCAGTCGTCCTCCGACCGCACGTCGAGGCGCTGGTAGGACACCTCTCCCCCGGGCAGGTCCCCCGGCTCGGCCAGGTCGGCGATCAGGACCCGCCACCCCGCCGCGGCGTAGCGGCCCGCGATCGCCCGGCCGAGGCCGGAGGCGCCGCCCGTCACCAGAATGCGCTTGCTCATGCCCGCTCCGTTCCCGCCGCGGCGACCGTGCCGCGCGTGCTCCCGCCCCGGCCGGCGACCGGTGGTGCCCCAGCCTAAGCAATGCTCAACAAGGGAGGAAGGCCCACCCCCGGACGGGGGCACACGTGCCGGACACGCGACGGAACGTGATCATCCACGCCGTCGACGCGGGTTACTGTGACCGCCCAGCGGAGCGGGATGCCCAGGTGGGACGGGCATGCCCAGGCACACAGGAACGGGAGCTGCCGTGACGGACCAGCGCACGGAGATCGACCTGAGCAGACCCAGCGTCGCGCGCGTCTACGACGCGTTGCTCGGCGGCGAGGACAACTACGACGTCGACCGCGTCGTCGCCGACCACGTGCGCGCGACCATGCCGCACATCGGTGACGTGGGCCGGTTCAACCGCGCCATGCTGGGCCGGGCCGTGCGGTACCTGGCCGGCGAGGCCGGCATCGAGCAGTTCATCGACCTCGGCGCCGGGCTGCCCACCAGGGAGAACACCCACCAGGTGGCGCAGCGCGAGAACCCCGCGGCCCGCGTCGTCTACGTCGACAACGACCCGATCGTGATCGCCCGGGGCCGGGCCCTGCTGGAGGAGAACGGCCGGACCGCCGTCATCGCCGCCGACCTGCGCGACCCCGGCACCGTCCTCGAACACCCCCGCGTGCGCGAGCTGATCGACTTCTCGCAGCCGGTCGGCGTCCTGCTGGTCGCGATGCTGCACCTCCTGCACGACGACGAGAACCCGCGGCGCGTCGTCGACAGCTACCTGGCCGCCGTTCCCTCCGGCAGCCACCTCCTCGTCACGCACTTCTGCGACACGGGCCCGGAGGCCCGCGCCGTGGAGGAGGCGATCCTGGAGTCCGTCGGCTCGGGCCGGTTCCGGACGATCGAGGAGATCGAGGGCTACTTCCGGGGCCTGGAACTGCTCGACCCCGGCGTGGTGCCCGTCCCGCTGTGGCGCCCCGACGGCCCGGTGGCCGAGCCGCTGTCCGTCGCCCAGCGCCTCATGGCGGGCGGCGTGGCCCGCAAGCCCTGACCGCCCCACCACCGTGCCCCAAACGGCACGGTGGCGCGGCGGCGCGGCATCCCGGTCCCGGGGCCGGACCAGCGGCGGGACCGGCGTGGCTACAGCCGTTCGAAGCCGCGGACCCGTTCCCAGTCGGTGACCGCCGTCTCGAACGCGGCGAGTTCGGTGCGCGCGGCCTGTGCGTAGTGGGCGACGACCGACTCGCCGAAGACCTTGGCGGCGATCTCGCTGCGCTCCCAGCGGTGCAGCGCCTCCGTCAGCGTGGCGGGCAGGCGCGGGACCGACGGGTCGGCCAGGGCGTTGGCGGTGTGCGGGGGCGGCAGTGGCAGCCGGTTGTCGATGCCGTACAGACCGGCGGCCACCGCCGCCGCCACCGCCAGGTACGGGTTGGCGTCCCCGCCGGGCACCCGGTGCTCGATGCGCAGCGAACGGCCCGAGCCGACGACCCGCACCGGGCAGGTGCGGTTGTCGCGGCCCCAGGTGATGCCGGTCGGGGCGAACGCGCCGGGCTGGAGGCGCTTGTACGAGTTGATGTTGGGCGCCATCAGCAGCGCGAAGTCCGGCAGGCACGCCAACTGGCCCGCCACGAAGTGCCGCATCAGGTCCGACATGCCGTCGTCCGCCGCCGCGCCGGCCAGCACCGGCGTGCCGTCCGTGCCGCGCAGCGAGAGGTGGACGTGGCACGAATTGCCCTCGCCCTCGTCGTACTTGGGCATGAACGTCAGCGCCACGCCCTCCTGGGCGGCGATCTGCTTGGCGCCGTTCTTGAACACCACGTGGTTGTCGCAGGTGACCATCGCCTCCGCGTAGCGGAAGACGATCTCGTACTGCCCCGGGTGGCACTCGCCCCTGGCCGTCTCCAACGCCAGCCCCGCGCCCGCCATTTCGCGGCGGATGCGGCGCACCACCGGCTCGACGGCGGTCAGGCCCTGGAGCGCGTAGTCCACGTTGTAGCTGGTGGCGGGGGACAGGCCGTGGTAGCGGCGGTCCCACGCCGCCCGGTAGGAGTCGAGGAACACCAGGAACTCCAGCTCCGTCCCGGCCAGCGCGGTCAGCCCGCGCTCGGCCAGCCGGTCGAGCTGGGTGCGCAGCACCCGGCGCGGCGCGATCTCCACCGGGGCGCCGCCGGGCCACACCGCGTCGGCGAGCACCAGCGCGGTTCCCGGGTCCCACGGCAGGGCGGTGCGCAGCGTCGCCGGGTCGGGGCGCAGCTCGAAGTCCCCGAAGCCGCTGTCCCAGGCGTCGATGGCGTACCCGGCGCCGGTGCCCATCTCCACGTCGGAGGCGAGGAGATAGACGCAGGCGCCGAAGCCGCGCTCGGCGGCCTCCTCCAGGAAGTACGGCACGGACAGGCGGCTGCCCTGGAGCCGGCCCTGGAGGTCGGGCACGGCGACGATGACCTCCTCCACGCGGCCCGCGCCGGCCTCGGCGCGCAGCCGCTCCCACGGGCTCAGGGGTCCGTTCATATCCGCTCCTCCACCAGGGGGTTGACGACCACGTCGGTGTCCGCGCCGGTGCCCGCGGCGGCGAGCGGGTTGGCGACGGTGCCGTGGACGACGTCGAAGCCCTCGTCCTTCTCGGCCCGGTCGTGGAAGCCGCCGCCGAGCAACTGCTCGCGGTTGAGGGCCACCCGGTCGAACTCCGGAGCGAGCAGGCCGAACTCCTCGAAGCGGTCGGCCAGTTCCGGGAACCGCGCGTGGTAGCGCCCGATCTCGGCACGGACCATCGCCCAGAACTCCTCCTCCGGCACACCCAGATGCCCGGCGACCAGCGGTGCGAAGAACCGGAAGTGACCGGCGAACACCGCGCTCAGCAGCGAGTGCGCCAGCTCGCGGGCGGGCCAGCGCAGCAGCAGGGCGTCCGCGCGCTCCGACAGGCTCTCGTACTCGGGGTGGCTGCCCGGCAGCAGGTTGACGTCCTCGGCGAAGTCCTTGACGGCGATGCCGATCGGGATGTCGGCGGCGTCGTACAGGATCACGGTGTTCTCGCCGTGCGGGCAGTAGGCGACGCCGTACCGGTACAGGTAGTGCAGCAGGCCGGGCAGCAGGGCCGCGAAGAAGCGGGCCAGCCAGGCGCGCGGCGTGAGGCCGGAGCGTGCGACCAGCTCGGCGGCGAGCGCGCGGCCGTCCGAGCCGACCTTCAGCAGGGCGGCCATCGTCCGGGCCCGCTCGCCCTCGCGCAGCAGCGCCGCGACCGGCTCCCGCCAGACCGCGCCGAGGAGTTCGTGGTAGCGGTAGGGGGCGTCCTTGACGGACTCGTACAGCGGATGCCGCACGGCCACCGCCGCGACTTCGCCCAGCGGGTGGAACCGCAGCTCGTCCCGGAGATACGGGTCGGCGTCGCGCAGCGCGTGCAGCCAGGCCGTCACATCGGGCGCGGCCCGGGTCGGCTCCGGCGAAAGCCCGCGCCAGACCAGGGTGTTGCGGATCAGCAGCGGCACCTTCACGTTGCGCCGGTGCGGGTGGTCGAGATTGGCGAGGGTGCGGATCGACTGGAGCGGGCGGTACCGGTCGGGGCCCTCGCCCAGCAGCACGACGCGGCCGTCCGCGAGATAGGGCGCGAAGAGGGTCGCGACGGCCTCGTCCCAGTGGAAGGGATGCACGGGCAGCCACCGGAAGTCCGCCGGGTCGAGGCCGGTCGCGGCGCAGGCGTCCCGCAGCGTCGCCGCGAACAGCGCGCGGGTCGCCCCGTCCAGCTCCTCCGCGAGCAGGGTCTCGGCGTCCAGGCCGGGAACGCCGCCGTAGGAGGCCAGGCCCGCGTGGACGGCGGCCCACAGCAGGCGGACGGAACCGGCCGCCTCGGGCGCGTAGACGGCGGCGTCGGAGGCCGAGAAGCCGAGCCGGCCCTTGTTGAGGAGCATGCAGGGGTGGCCGTCCTGGTGGGCCTCCAGGTCGAGGTGGTCCAGACCGGCCAGCTCGGCGGCGGGCAGCCCGCGCGCGATGACCTCGGCCTCGGCCCGCCGGGTCGCGGTCAGCTCCCGCAGCACCTCCGCGGCGGTCGGCCCGTCCCATCCGAGGACCGCGCGGGCGTCCAGCAGCAGCCGCTCGGGCCCGGCCTCGCCGTCCGCCTCCGGATGGCGCCGCAGGCTGCCCGGCACGACCCGCCACGTCCCGAACGTGCCGCGCGCCGCCCGGAACGACCAGTGCACGCCGTCCCCCAGCTCCAGCCGGTAGCCGTCCGCCGTCCCGTCGGACACGGGAACGAGCAGCTCCTCGTAGGCGAACTCCTCGATCGCCTTGACGACGAGCCGCCGGCCCGCCTGCGCCCAGGTGTCGCGCGTGGTCAGGTTCATCGGTTGTTCTCCTCGGAGTACAGGGGGATCGCGGGCAGCGGCTGATCGGCGGCCGGGTCGGCGGGCCGCACGGCGAGGGCGGGGCCCGCCAGGGCACCGGGACCGGACGCGGCCCTCGGCTCGTCCCGCGCTCGTCGTGCGGCCCCGGACGGGGCGGTCGCGAGCGCCGGGGCCGGGGCCGGAAGCGGTGCGGGGCGCGGCGGGCCGGCCGCCACGGCCACGGCCGCGCCGGTCCGCGCGGGCGCGGGAGCGCCGGTGCGGGACGGGCTCAGGGTGAGGACGACGGCGCAGGCCTGGATGGCGGCGGCCACCACCAGGGGGAAGGCCAGGTCGTGGGAGACGGCGGCGGTCGCGGCGATCGGGGCGGCCAGCAGGCCCACCGAACGGGCCGTCTCCACCGCCGTGTACGCCGGGCCCTTGGTGCCGGTCGCGCGGAACATCCACAGCTCCACGGAGACCTGCCCCAGGCCCAGCCCGACCCCGAACAGCAGCCGCCCGCCCACCAGGTGCGGCAGCGAGTCGGCCAGGGCCTGCCACGCCAGCCCGGCCGCGCCCACCGCCATCGCCAGCGGCAGGAGCCGGTCGCCCAGCGCCTCGTGGCAGCGGCGCACGGTCGGCAGCACCGCCAGCGCGGCCACGCTCGGCAGGAAGAACAGCACCGCCGACGCGGCGGCGCCGCCGCCCAGGCCGTCGGAGAACTCGGTGAAGAACGGGCGGGCCACGTTCACCGAGAAGTCGAACGCGAGCCCCACCAGCGCCGCGTAGGCGAGCACGATCAGCCGCGTGCGGCGGCGCGGCCCGGCTCCGGCGGCATCCGGCTCGGGAACGGCCGCCTCCTCGGGAACGGCCCCGGGAACGGCCGCCGGGGACGCCGCGGGCGCCCGCCCCAGCACCCGGTACGTCAGCACGGCCAGCACCGCGTCCACCACCGCGAACGCCGAGATCCCGACGCGCGGTTCGGGGAGCGCCAACACCCCCGCCCCGACCACCGTGGCGACCACCACGGACAGGTGGAAGACGACCACGACCGAGCACAGCCCGGCCAGCCGCGCCCGTTCGCCGCCGTCCTCGCCGTCGTCGCCGTGCTCCGCGATGAACGCCGGATAGGCCAGCAGCAACGCGCAGTTGGTCGCCACGATCAGCGTCGACAACACCGTGTACGCCGCGTAGCTCGGCGCCATGCCCAGCAGCAGGTCCAGCACCGCCGACCCGCACAGCCCCGCCAGCACCAGCCGGTGCAGCGGCCACCGCCGCGCCGCCAGCCCCCACAGCGGCAGGGCGGCCAGCCCCACGATG
This sequence comes from Streptomyces sp. URMC 129, assembly GCF_051386415.1. NCBI lineage: Bacteria > Bacillati > Actinomycetota > Actinomycetes > Kitasatosporales > Streptomycetaceae > Streptomyces > Streptomyces sp. URMC 129. The sequence continues at coordinate 9,354 of NZ_JBPQTQ010000094.1, read as the reverse complement.
CGGCAGACCCACAGGTACAGCCCGGTCGCCTCCGCGTCCTCGATGCCGTACAGCCGCTCGAAGAGCTGCGGCAGGAACGGCGTCAGCGCCGTCTCGGCCACCAGGTGGAGGCCGACCACCGATATCAGCACCGCCTTGGCCCGGGATCTCATCGCGGTATGCCCACCGGGGTGACGGCGACCGGCGCCGCCGCGGCGTCCCGCGGCGGTGCCCCGAACGTCGTGAACGCCTGCCGGTGCGGCACGTCCAGCACGGTCCGCCCGGCGGCGGCGTTGAGGATCGTCGCCGCGCGCCACGCCCCCAGCGTGAGGTCGGGGGCGCCGACGCCGTGCGTGTGCGCCTCGGCGTTCTGCACGTACAGCGTGCCGGTCACCCGGGGGTCGAGGGCCACCCGGTAGTCGCCGTCGACCCGGTACCGGCCCTTGGCGTCCCAGTCCACCAGGCCGTCGAGGCCGTCGAGGAAGGCCGGCCGCGTCGCCGCGTACCCGGTGGCCGCCACCACCGCCGACGTCCGCACCTGGAACGTCTCGCCCTGCTCGTCGTGCCGGCAGGTCAGCACGTACCCGTCGCCCGCCGCGGACGCCTCGGCCGCCAGCACCCGCACCCCGGGGTGCAGGGCGGCGCGCGGCGCGCCGCCGCCGATGGTGCGCTCGTACAGCTCGTCGTGGATGTCGCCCAGCGTCTGCTCGCTGACGCCCTTGTAGAGCTGCCACTGCTCCCGCACCAGCCGCTCGCGCGCCTCCTCGGGCAGGCCGCGGAAGTACCGGATGTAGTCCGGCGTGAAGTGTTCGAGACCGAGCTTGCTGTACTCCATCGGCGCGAACGCGGGCGTCCTGGCCAGCCAGCGGACGAACGGGCCGCCCCGGCCGTCGCCGTCCTGCCGCCGCAGCAGGTCGAGCATCACCTCGGCGCCGGACTGCCCGGCCCCGATCACCGTCACGTCCTCCAGCGCCCCCAGCGCCTCACGGTGGGTGCGGTAGTCGGCGCTGTGCAGCACGCGCCCGGCGTGCGCGGCCCCGCCGAGGAACGGCCGCAGCGGCTCGGGCACCACCGGCGTGGTCCCGACGCCGAGCACCACCTGCCGGGCCGTCACGCGGCTGACGGCTCCGGCCGCCGAGCGGTACGTCACGGCGAACGCGTCCGCCGCGCCGTCCCACTCCAGCGCGGTCACCTCGGCGTCGAAGCGGCAGGACGGCAGCCGCTCGGCGGCCCAGCGGCAGTAGTGGTCGTACTCGCGGCGCGGGATGTGGAAGCGCTCGGAGAAGAAGAACGGGAACATCCGGCCGTGCGCCCGCAGGTAGTTGAGGTACGACCACGGGCTGGTCGGATCGGCCATGGTGACCAGGTCCGCCAGGAACGGCACCTGAAGAACCGTTCCTTCCATCAGGAGGCCCGGATGCCAGGAGAAGGCCGGCTTGGCGTCGAGGAAGAGCGAGTCGAACCCGGGCACCCCGTCGGCCAGCGCGGCCAGGGACAGGTTGAACGGGCCGATACCGACGCCGACCAGGTCGTAAGGGGTGTTCCGGTCGGGGGATGCCGTGGGCGCGGTCACCGCTGTGCCTCCGTCAAGGGGTTGGGGAGATCGATGTAGACGGACTGGGAGTGGACGTCACCGACGAGCTCGTCGAGGCCGTCCACGCAGGTCAGGTAGTTGGCCTTGCAGCGCAGCGCGGGCGCGTCCAGCAGCAGGTCGAGCAGGCCCTTGGCGGCCGGCTCGGCGGCGCGCAGCCGCTCCAGCGCGGCGCGCAGCACCCGCAGCAGGGCGTCCTCGTCCGCCAGCCCCAGCGCCCCGAAGGCGCCGACCAGGCCGAGCAGGTTGTTGACGCCGAGGTAGTACACGACGCGCTCGTCCACGAAGGCGTCGTCGAAGACCAGCTCCACGCCGTCGGTGACGCCGGGCAGCAGCCGCTCCAGCTCGGGGACGCGGGAGGCCGCCAGGTAGTAGCCCTGGCTGTCCCGGTACCAGCCCGCGCACGGCAGCCCCTGGTCGTCCAGGGCCACCAGCGTGTTCTGGTGGTGCGGTTCGAGCGCGATGCCGTACCGCGCGTACAGCCGGATCAACGGCACGGCCAGCACGTCGAGATAGCGGCCGAACCAGCGTTCCGCCGCCTCGGCGGCCGGGACGCCCAGGGCGCGGGTCGCCCGGGCGACGGCGGCCGACAGCAGCGCGCGGTGCCGGGGCGGGGAGCCGTCGCCGGGTCCGGTGCGCTCGGCCAGCAGGCCCGCCACGCACAGCCCCTCGCGGGCACCGCCGCGGAACGGGTTGTCGCGGATCGCCGTCTCCAGGCCGGTCTCCGGCCCGTCGGCCCCGGCCGACACCCACGCGAAGTCCCGCAGGATGCCGAATCCGGGGTGCTCGGCCCGCAGCCACCCGGCGGGCCCGGTGGCCAGCAGCCGGGCGGCCCGCACGCCGAGCCGCATCTCGCCGCGCAGGTTGTTGCGGCGGGAGTTGGTGATCCGCATGCCCAGCGACAGCTTCAGCATGACCGCGGCGTCCGGCCGGTGCACCGTCCGCACCGACGACGTGGCGTACCAGGCCGGTCCGGCGGGCCCCAGCGGGCGCAGCAGCCCGGCGTCGACCAGCGCCGCCACCTCGGGGCGCCCCAGCACCTCGCGCGCCTGCCACGGGTGCGCGGGCACCGGCAGCATCCCGGGGGGCAGGCTCAGCCCCTCGGCCAGCGGGCGCAGCAGCTCCGCGACCGGGCCGCCGTCCGCGTTCTCGCCCACCACGGCGTCCGGGTGCGCGGCGAACCAGTGCAGGGCGAACGAGCCGCGCACCTCGGGGGAGTAGGCGTCGAGTTCGGACCCCGACGCCTCCTCGCGGCTCTTCGGCGCGGGGTGGAACGGGTGGCCGAGCAGCAGCGCCTGTTCGGCGTCGAGGAACGGCGTCGGCCCGGCGGCGCCCTCCGGCTCGGCCCGGCGGCGCGCCAGATGGACGGCGGTCCTGGCGGCCGAGCCGAGCACCCGGGCGGCGGCGTCGCCGCCGAGGTGCGGCGGCGCGCCCCGGCCCAGGGTGCTCTCCCGGATCACGGCCGCCGCCACCAGGGCGGTGTCGGCGGGCGGGCCGCCGGCCACGTCCGGCTCCCCGAAGCGGTGCCAGCCGGTCCGCGACCGGTACCGCACGGGGACGGTCAGCGTCAGGCCGGTCGCGGGGAGGCCGAGCCGCAGCACCTGCCCGGCGGGCGGGACGGGCGTGCCCGTTTCGCGGACGTAGGCGCGCAGCAGTGTCTCGGTGGCCGCCGCCTGGCCGGCGCGCAGCGGGTCGGGGTGATCCAGCGGATCGGGCCCCGGGGACTCCGGTGTCGTCACCGGGAATCACCCCGCCGCGGCGCGCTCTCCTCGGCACGGCCCGCCGCCACGACGGTCTCCAGCAGCCGCTGGACATCGGCCGGCGTGGTGTGCGGGTTGAGCAGCGTCAGCTTCAGCCGCACCCGGCCCGGCCCGTCGCCGGGCAGCTCGGTGCGGCCGACCACGGCCCGGCCCTCGCGCAGCAGCGTGCGCCGCAGCCGGGCGTTGAGGGCGTCGATCTCCCCGGGCCGGTCCGCGAGCCCCGGGTCCTCGGGCAGGTAGCGGAAGAGGAGCGCGGTGAGCACCGGCTCGCAGTGCGGCTCCAGCCGGGGATGGGCCCGCACCGCGTCGGCCGCCGACCGGGCCAGGTCGTGGCAGGCGTCGACCAGGCGGCCGAGCCCCGCCCGGCCGAGGGTCCGCAGCGTGACGGCGATCTTGAACGCGTCGGCGCGGCGCGTGGTGCGCAGCGACAGGCCGAGCAGGCTGGGGTAGCCGGCCTCCTCGTCGTCGGCCGGGTTGAGGTAGACGGCGCGCCGGGCCAGCGAGGCGTACGTCTCGGCGCGCCGCACCAGGAACACCCCGGCGGCGACCGGCTGCCAGCCCAGCTTGTGCCAGTCGAGGGAGACGGAGTCGGCCAGCTCGATGCCGTCCAGCAGCGGCGCCAGCCGGTCGGAGAGCAGCGCGCCGCCCCCGTAGGCGGCGTCGACGTGCAGCCAGGCGCCGTGCCGGGCGGCCAGCGCCGCGCACGCCCGCAGCGGGTCGACGGCGCCGGTGTCGGTGGTCCCGGCCGTGGCGACCACGGCGACCGGCAGCTCGCCGCGGGCGACGGCGGCGTCGAGGGCGTCGGCCAGGGCGGCGGGGTCCATCCGCAGGGTGCGGTCGGTGGGGACGGTGACGACCGCGTCCTCGCCGAGGCCCAGCAGGGCGGCGGCCCGGCGCACGGAGAAGTGGGCGGCGGCGGAGGCGAAGATCCGGGGGCGGGGTGCTGCCCCGCCCGGTCTGGGGCCGGGCACGCCGCTCAGCTCGACGCGCTGCCCGGTGGCGCGGCCGAGCACCCGGTCGCGGGCCAGCATCAGGCCCATCAGGTTGGACTCGGTGCCGCCCGAGGTGAGCACGCCCGCGGCGTCGGCCGGGTCGTAGCCGACGATCTGGGCCAGCTCCTCCAGCAGCAGCGTCTCCAGGGAGGTGGCGGCGGGCGCCTGGTCCCAGGAGTCCTGCGAGGGGTTGAGCGCGGCCACCGCGAGGTCCGCCGCGACGGCCACGGCCAGCGGCGGGCAGTGCAGGTGCGCGGCGCAGGACGGGTCGGCGGGGTCGGCGCTGCCGTGGGCGAGCAGCTCGGTGAGGCGGTGCAGCGCGTCCTCGCCGCCCGGCGCGTCGAACTCGCGGGCGACCAGGGCGGCCAGCTCCGCCGGGCGGCCGGCCGCGATCGGCCCGCCGCGCCGGGCGGCGCCCTCCGCGAGCGCGCCCAGCACGGTCCGCAGCAGCGGTTCCAGGGCGTCGGCGCCGCGCGCCCCGCCGGACAGGGCGTCGGGCCGGACGGCCGGCGGGGACGCGACCGCGGCGGCCGTGGCCGGCGGGTCGGCGACGGCGGCGCGCAGGTCACCGGTCGGGCTCATGCCGTCCTCCCCGCCCGCTGAAGGGCCGTCACCTCGGTGATGGCGTCGGCCAGCCGGTCGAGCACCGTCTCGGCCTGCTCGTCGGTGATGATCAGCGGCGGCAGCAGCCGCACCGTGGCGTCGAAGCGACCGCCCAGCTCCACGATCAGGCCCCGGTCCAGGCACGCGGAGCGGACCTGGGCGGCCAGCGCCGGGGCGCCGGGCCGGGCGCCGCAGGAGTCGGGCTCGGCCTCGGGGTCGACCAGTTCGACGCCGATCATCAGGCCGCGCCCGCGCACGTCCCCGATCGCGGGCAGCTCGGCCCGCAGCCCGTCCAGGCGCGCCAGCATCCGGGCGCCGACGGTGGCGGCCCGCTCGGCCAGCTCCTCGCGCGCGACGTGGCGCAGCGTCGCCGCGCCCGCCGCCATGGCCAGGGTGTTGCCGCGGAACGTGCCGGTGTGCGCGCCGGGGAGCCAGCCGTCGTAGTCCTCGTGGTAGACGAGCACCGCCAGCGGCTGGCTGCCGCCGATCGCCTTGGACATGACGATGGCGTCCGGCACGATGCCGCTGTGCTCCACGGCCCAGAAGGCGCCGGTGCGCCCGACGCCGGTCTGCACCTCGTCCACGACGAGCGGGATGTCGCGCTCGGCGGTGATCCGGCGCATCGCGCGCAGCCAGCCGTCCGGTGACGGGACGACGCCGCCCTCGCCCTGCACCGCCTCCAGGATCATCGCGGCGGGCGGCACCACGCCGCCGTTGGGGTCGTCCAGCAGCCGCTCGGTGTACGCGGCCGACAGCTCCGCGCCGCGCTCGCCGCCGGTGCCGAACGGGCAGCGGTAGGAGTACGGGAACGGCAGCCGCGTCACGTCCGCGGCGATCCCGGGCACCGGCCGCTTGACGCCGACGCCGCCCGAGGCGGCCAGGGCCCCGGCGGTCATCCCGTGGTAGGCGCCGGTGAAGGCGAGCACCCCGCGCCGCCCGGTGGCGGTCTGCATGAGCTTCAGCGCCGCCTCCACCGCGTCGGTCCCGGCGGGCCCGCAGAAGTGGACGCGCGCCCTGTCCGCGAACGCCTTGGGCAGGGTGGCGAACAGCGCGTCGGTGAAGTCGTCCTTCTCCGGCGTCGCCAGGTCCAGCACGTGCAGGGGGGCGCCGCTGTCGATCGTGCGGCGGATGGCCTCCAGCACGACGGGGTGGTTGTGGCCCAGCGCGAGCGTGCCCGCGCCGGACAGGCAGTCGAGGTAACGGCTGCCGTCGACGCCCTCGATCACCATGCCCTGGGCGCGGGCCGGGACGATCGGGAACGAGCGGGCGTAGGTGCGCGCGGCGGACTCCCGGGCGCGCTGCCGCCGCAGGATGGCGCCCGCGTCGTAGGAGGACCGCCCGGTCTCGGGGAGGGCGGCTGGCTGCATGGTCATGGAGCGACTCCGGAAGGAGGAGGGAGAAGTGAGGTGGGGAAGACGTACGGGCAGGCTCGGATCGGTCAGATCAGGTGGCGTTCCGCGACGGGGTGGCCGAGGAAGGAGTGCATGGCGAACTCCCAGCCGTAGGAGCCGGCACAGGGAAAGACGACGATGTCGCCGGCGCGCACGCGGTCCACGCGGACGTCGCGCAGCAGGGTGTCCTCGGGCGTGCACAGCTCGCCGACGACGGTCACCCGGGTGTTCTCGGCGGCGGGGCGGGGACAGCTCTCGGGCCAGTCCTCGACGGGCAGGACCGCCACGTTGTGCACGATGTCCCACGAGGTGGGCAGCTGGAAGTGGTTGATGCCGCCGCGCAGCACCGCGAACCACTCGCCGTAGGAGGATTTGACGTCCGTCACCTCCGCCGCGTACCAGCCGCAGTCCGCGACCAGGTAACGGCCGGGCTCCAGCAGGACCTTGACCCCGGCGGGCGGCCGGATCCGCCCGGCCAGCTCGCCGAAGCGGGCCACGTCGAACGGCTTCTCGCCCTCGAAGGCGACGCCGATGCCGCCGCCGATGTCGACGTGGCGCAGGTCGATCCCGCAGGCCAGCGCGGTCCGTTCGCTCCACTCCAGGCACCAGCGCAGGTACGCGGCGTGCGTCTCGGCGTCCAGGTTGTTGGAGGCGGCGTGGATGTGAAAGCCCGTCAGGTCCAGGCCGGGCAGCGCGCGCGCCGCGTCGAGCACGTCCGGCACGTCCGGCTCGGCCACGCCGAACTGCGAGGGCGCGCCGCCCATGTGGAGCGAGCCGGAGATCGGGATGTCCGCCGGGTTGACCCGCAGCGCGACGCGGGCGGTGACGCCCTCGGCGGTGGCGATGCGGCTGATCCGGTGCAGCTCCAGCAGGCTCTCGGCGTTCACGGCCTCGGCCCCGGCGCGCACCAGGGCGGTCAGCACGGGCACCGACTTGGCCGGGCCCGCCGCCACGACCGGCGCCGACGGCCGCGCGGCGGAGGCGAGGCGCAGCTCGGAGACGGAGGCGACCTCGAAACCGTCCACGTGCGGGGCGAGTGCGCCGAGCACGCCGGGGAAGGAATTGGCCTTGACCGCGTAATACACGGCGGCCCACTCCGGCAGCGCCGCGCGCAACTCCCGCGCCCGCTCGGCGGCGACGGCACCGTCGTACACATAGGCGGCCACCGGCTCGCCGTCGCGCGCCAGCTCCAGCAGACGCCGGCGGACGGGCTCGGGCAGCAGGTCCACCGGATAGGCGGAACGCGGCGCGGCGGAGGGCGGGAACTGGACGGACACGGCTCTAACCTCGGCTCAGGAAGGTGAACTTAGGTGAGCCTAACCTAACGGCTGCCCCGGTGGATGCCAAGTCCGTCCGGCAGAACGAGTCGTGAACCGCGGAGGGTGCGTGGGGGTCCACCCCGGGGTCGCCGGGGGGACGGACATGTGATCTCCCGTGCAGCGAATCTCCACATCGTGTGCACGGCGCACCGACCTATCACGTTGATCTCGGACATGTCCGTCATGTCGGCCGACCGGCCGGAAGGCTGGGGAATGGGTGGGGGCGTGCAGGGCGATTTGCGCGCTCCTTACCATTTTTCTTGAAGGCGTTGTCACTGTTTGACGAAGGTGGACGCGTACCTCCCGTTCACCCTTTCGAAGTTCGCGCAAAGGGTCCGTCAACGGGATTGGCTTCCCGTCTGTCGGCGTGCTTTCATCGTGCGCACCGCGCGGCAGTGGTCGGAACGTCTTACTTAATTGCGACCTTGTCCACGTTCATATGCAAAAGCTTGCAAAAGCTGAATGAAGGGAAAGTGCGTCATGCGCAACGACATTGAGACCCGCGAGATCGCCGACTCCGAGCTGGACGCCGTCGCCGGCGGTGTCGTCAGCGTCTCCGGTGGCCTGGCCGGCGCCGTGGTCGCCGACGTCTCCGGCGCCGTGAACTCGCTCCAGACCACCCAGTTCGTGCAGGGTGCCGCCGGCGCCGCCGTGGGCCAGGTCTCCGACCTGACCGGCGTGCACGCCGACACCTCCGCCGTCACCGGCCCGCTGGGTCTCTGATCCCGCCGCCGCCACGGGCGCGCACCATGTGCCCGTGAGGCCGTCCATGAACCCCGGAGCCCTGTCGCTTCCGGGGTTCGTGGCATGCCGGGCGGCCCGCACCACCACCGGTCCCGAAAGTTGGTCGCGAGATGCAGTTCCGCCAGAAAGCGCTCTCCAAGCTGCAATCGCCCGAGGAACTGGACCTGCCCGTCCGTTTCGCCCGGCCGCAGGGCCGACTGGTGCTGGCCGTCACCGCCGTCGTCATCCTCGCCGCCGCCTGCTGGGCCCTGACCGGATCGGTCTCCTCCAAGCTGACCGCGCCCGGCCTCCTCACCCGCCCCGAGGGCGGCTACCTGCTCCAGAGCCCGGTCGCCGGACAGGTCACCGAGGTCCTGGCCGAGGAGGGCGACCTGCTCTCCCCGGGAGAGCCCCTGCTCACCGTCCGCACCGACGAGGGTGACGAGCCCGTGCTCGCCGTCGCCGGCGGCCGGCTGACGACCCTCCTCGCCGGCACCGGCTCCGTCGTCACCACCGGCGCGGACGTCGCCACCCTGGAACGCGCCACCGGCCCCGACGACCCGCTGGTCGCCGTGCTCTACGTGCCCGGCGGCAACGGCGCCGCCATCCCCGTGGGCGCCCGCGTGGACCTCACCGTCCAGTCCGTCCCCCGGCAGGAGTTCGGCGTGCTGCGCGGACGCGTCCAGGGCGTCAGCCCCGTCCCGCAGACCGAGCGGCAGATCGCCGGCTTCCTCGGCGACAGCGACCTCGCCGCCGCGTTCACCCGCGAGGGAGACGCCCTGGCCGTCCTGGTCGAGCTGGAACGCTCCGACGCCACCGCCTCCGGCTACGCCTGGTCCACCGCCGACGGCCCCCCGTACCCCGTCGACTCCCCGACCCCCGTCACCGGCGCCGTCCGCCTCACCGCCGAGCGCCCCGTCGACTGGCTGCTGCCGTGACCACGACCACCGGCACCCCGCCCGCCGCCCACCGTCCTGCAGATGGAGGCCGTGGAGT
>NZ_JBPQTQ010000093.1:0-25339 GCF_051386415.1 Streptomyces sp. URMC 129 | reverse complement strand
GGGCACGAAGGTGGTGCTGCTGACCGGCTCCATGGGGGCGGCGGGAAGCCGGGCGGCGGCAGCGCGGCGCCGGGCCAGGGCGACCTGGAGCACGAACGCCTCGTCCCACTTCAGCCGGGCCCTGGCGTCCGCCACGTCCCGCTTGGTGCGGGGCCGGTGCACCTTCTCGAACGCCTCGGGCAGCTCGATCAGCCCCCGCCGCGCGCGCAGCGCCCCGGGCAGCGGGTCGACCAGCCCCTCCCAGCCGACCGCGGCGAGCGAGTCGAGCACGACCCCGACGGACTTGGCGATGCGCCACGATTCGAGCTGCTTGACGGCCGGGTAGATCGGCAGCGGCCGGCCCGCGAAGTCGGCCACCGCCGCCGAGCCGCCGTCCGCCTCGTCCGTCTCGTCCAGCAGCTCGTAGGCGGGGTGGGAGAGCTGGAGCCTGCGGTTGAACTGCGTGACCTTCCCGGCGAACATGCCGCGCCGCCCCGGCAGCAGCACCTTCTCGTGGTGGTGGACGGCGCGCCTGCCGAAGAAGACGAGCTGGAGGCGGCCGCTGCCGTCGGTGATCGTCACCTCCAGGCGGACGCCGCTGCCCCGGTTGAACGTGACGGACCGGGTGTCCGCGATCTCCGCGACGACGGTGACGTGCTCGTCGAGCGGCAGCTCGGTCAGCCGGGTCAGCTCCCCGCGCTCGGCGTACCGGCGCGGGTAGTGGTGCAGGAGGTCTCCGACCGTGTGCAGGTCGAGGTGGGCGGCCATCACCTTGGCGGTGGTGCCGCCGACCACCTTGGCGAGGGGCTCGTGCAGTGCGGTCACGCCGCCCATTGCACACCATGGGACCGACAGCCGGGCGGCGCCTACTCGACGCCGATGAGCAGCGGCGCGCTCTGCCGCCCCTCGTAGACCACGGTGTCCACGCCGAGGTGGCCGCGGCGGACCTGCGCCTCCAGCCGCGCGGCGAGGCCGTCGGGCGCGCCGGCGCCGATCACCAGGGTGACCAGTTCGCCGCCGGCCGACAGCATCCGGCCGAGCACGTCGCTCGCGACGTCGGAGAGGTCGGCGCCGATGACGGCGACGTCGCCGTCGATCAGCCCGAGCGCGTCCCCGGCCTGGCAGATGCCCGCGGTGGTCCAGGACTGCCGTTCCGCCACGGCCAGTTCGCCGAACCGGGTGGCCCCGGCGGCGGCGGTCATGGCGACGACGTCCTCGTCGAAGCGGCGCTCGGCGGCGTGCACGGCGAGCGCCGCGATGCCCTGCACCGGGGACCGGGTGGGGATGACGGCGACGCGCACCCCCTGGGCCCGCGCCTGCTCCGCCGCGGCGGCGGCCGGGTGCCACAGCGCGTCGTCGTTGGGCAGCAGCACCACCTCGCGGGCGCCCGTGCCGAGGATCGCGGCGGCCAGCTCGCCACCGCCGGGCGGGTCCTCGGCGCGGACGGTCAGCGTGACGGCGCCGGCCTCCTCGCACAGCCCGGCGAGCCCGTCGCCCGGCAGCACCGAGACGATGACGCGGGCGGCGCGCGGGCCGCGCGGCGGTGCCGGGGCGGCCAGCGCGGTGATGCGGACCCGGTGCGGGCGTCCGGCGTCGATGCCCGCCTCGACGGCCGGGCCGGGCTCCGGGGTGTGCACGTGGACGTGCCACAGGCCGTCGCCGCCCACCACGACCAGCGAGTCACCCAGCGCGTCGAGCCGGGCCCGCAGCGCGGGAAGGGCGGCGTCGGCGGCGTCCAGCAGGTAGGTGACCTCGTAGCCGACCGGCGCGTCGGCCGCGTCCGCCGCCGCGCCGACCGGTTCGGGACACCCGGCGCCGTCCGCCGGGCCGGCCGCGCGCGGCGGGCCGGCCCGGCCCAGGCGCTCGCGCGGGGACGCGTCGGGGGCGCGGCCGGACAGGGCCGCGTCGAGGGCGTCGAGCACGGCGACCAGGCCGCAGCCGCCCGCGTCCACGACGCCCGCGGCGGCCAGCACGGCGAGCTGTCCCGGGGTCCCGGCCAGGGCCGCCCTGGCTCCGGCGCAGGCCGCCGCCGCGATCTCGGCGGTGTCGCCGTCGGCGCGCTCGGCGGCCTCCGCGGCGGCCACGGCCACGGTGAGCATCGTGCCCTCCACGGGGTGGGCCACGGCCTCGTACCCGGAGGCGGCGGCCCGGCGCAGCGCGCGGCGCAGGGTGCCGGGAGCGGCCGGCTCGGGGTCGGTGGAGAACACCTCGGCCATGCCGCGCAGGAGTTGGGCCAGGATGGTGCCGGAGTTGCCGCGCGCGCCGATGAGCGCGCCGTGCGCCATGGCGCGCGCCGCCTCACCGAGGGTGGGGGCGGCCGGCTCGGCCGCGGCGACGGCCTGGGCGGCGGACTCGACGGTCAGGTAGAGATTGGTGCCGGTGTCCCCGTCCGCGACGGGGTACACGTTGATCGCGTCGATGTCCTCGCGGGCCCGGCCGAGGGCGTCCAGGGCGATGCGGCACCAGCGCCGTACCGCCGCGGAGTCGAGCGGCTGCGGCACGTGGCGACCTCCTCGGCCTTCAGTGAACGGCTGTGGGTGAACGGCCGGGACGCAGCTTATGCCCCGCTCCGCTCCGGGGGCGATTTCGCTGATCGGGAACGCGCGGGGTATGCTGCCCCGGTTGCCCGATGTCGTCGCCGCGTGCCGGCTGCGCACACCGGGCGGACCTCACCGGAGCCGTGGAGTTCCGGAATCCCAGCGTAAATTTCTGTCTTTGGAGTGACCGTGGCTGCCAACTGCGACGTCTGCGGCAAGGGGCCGGGCTTCGGCAACCGTATCTCCCACTCGCACCGCCGGACCCCCCGCCGTTGGAACCCCAACATCCAGCGGGTGCGGGCCGTCGTGCAGGGGACGCCGAAGCGCCTGAACGCCTGCACCTCGTGCATCAAGGCGGGCAAGGTCACGCGCTGACGCGCCTCCTTCCGAAGCCGCTCGAAGCCGGTCCGTCGTTCACGACGGACCGGCTTTCCGCATGCGGTGGGCGTGGTCGACCGGGCCGATGCCGGCGCCCAGCGGGAAGCCGGCCGCGATGGCGCCGGTGACGTAGTCCTTGGCGGCGGCCACCGCGTCCGGCACGGGATCGCCGCACGCGAGGCGGGCCGCGATCGCGGAGGCGAGCGTGCATCCGGTGCCGTGGGTGTGGCGGTTGTCGTGGCGCGGGGCGCGCAGCCAGTGTTCCGCCGTGCCGTCGGTGAGCAGATCGACGGCGTCGCCCGGGAGATGACCGCCCTTGATCAGCGCCCACCGCGGGCCGTGGCCGAGGATCGCGTCCGCCGCGCGGCGCATGCCGTCCTCGGACTCGACGCGCACGCCGGTGAGCTGGGCGACCTCGGGCAGGTTCGGGGTGGCGACCGTGGCGCGGGGCAGCAGGCCGGTGCGGACGGCGTCCAGCGCGTCGGCGGCCAGCAGCGGGTCGCCGTGCTTGGAGACGCCGACGGGATCGACCACCACCGGCGCCCGGGTGCCGGCCAGCAGGTCCGCGACGGTCCGGACGATCTCCGCCGTCGCCAGCATGCCGGTCTTGACGGCCTGGACGCCGATGTCGTGCACGACGGCGCGGAACTGGGCCACCACGGCGTCGACGGGCAGTTCCCAGGCGCCGCGCACCCCCAGCGAGTTCTGCGCGGTGACGGCGGTGATCACGCTCATCCCGTGGACGCCGAGCGCCAGCATGGTCTTCAGGTCGGCCTGGATGCCCGCGCCGCCGCCGGAGTCGGAGCCGGCGACGGTGAGCACGCGTGGAGGTGTCGGCATGGCCCCGACGGTACCGGCGGGCGCGGCTCAGGCGCCGAAGTGGTCCCAGCCGCCGGCCTTGTCCCACGTGGCGCCGTCGACCGTCACCGGTGCGACGCCCCGGCCGCGCGCGGGCAGCACCTGGCCGATCGTCCGCCAGCGGGCGGGGAGTTTGGTCTCCGGCGGGAAGGTGGCGACGAGCGCGTGGTCCTCGCCGCCGGTGAGCACCCAGTGCAGCGGGTCGACGCCGACGGCCTGCCCGATGTCCGACATCTGGGCCGGGACGTCCAGCGACCCCGAGGAGATGTCGATGCGGACCTTGCTGCCCTGCGCGATGTGCCCGAGATCCGCGACCAGTCCGTCGCTCACGTCGGTCATGGCGGTGGCGCCCAGCGCGGCGGCGGCCGGGCCCGCGACATAGGGCGGCTCGGGCCGGCGGTGCGCCTCGACGAACGCGCGCGGGGAGCGGAAACCGCGGGAGAGCACGGTGTGTCCGGCGGCCGACCAGCCGAGCCAGCCGGTGACGGCGACGATGTCCCCGGCCCTGGCGCCGGTCCTGGTGACGGGCTCCCGGCCGCCGAGGTCGCCGAGGGCGGTGATGGAGACGGTGATGAGGTCGCCCCTGACCACGTCGCCGCCGGCCACTCCGGCACCGGCGACCCGGCACTCGTCGCGGATGCCGTCCATCAGCTCCAGGGGCCAGGTGACGGGGAGTTCGGCGGGGACGACGAGCCCGACGAGCACCGCGGTGGGCACGGCGCCCATGGCGGCGATGTCGGCGAGGTTCTGGGCGGCGGCCTTGCGGCCGACGTCGTAGGCGGTGGACCAGTCGCGGCGGAAGTGCCGTCCCTCCAGCAGGATGTCGGTGGTCGCGACGACCCTCCGGTCCGGAGCCGCCACCACCGCCGCGTCGTCCCCCGGGCCCAGCCGCACCGCGGGTGTCCCGGTGATCCGGGAGGTCAGCTCCCGGATCAGCCCGAACTCCCCGAGCTCCCCCACACTGCCCTTCACTCGGCTCTCCTCATGCTCGTCTCGCGGTCCATCCGTCAACCTGCCATGACCGGCGGTGGCCTGCTGTCTCCCCCGTGCTGGTCATGACGCGCTACGGTAGCGCCCCCGTTCCTCGTAGCCGCTGTGGAGGACCCGTGGTACAGGCGTACATCCTGATCCAGACCGAGGTGGGCAAGGCGTCCACCGTGGCCGATGTCATCTCCAAGATCCCAGGCGTGCTGCAGGCCGAGGACGTCACGGGTCCCTATGACGTGATCGTGCGCGCCGAGGCGGACACCGTGGACGAGCTGGGTCGGCTCGTCGTCGCCGAGGTGCAGCGCGTGGGCGGCATCACACGCACGCTGACCTGCCCCGTTGTGCATCTGTAGCACCCCGTATGCTCACCGGATGACCATCGCGACACGTCGGGCGCTTTCGGCCGCCTCCGCCCTCGTGGCCCTGGCGGCGTGCACCTCGGGCGGGGACGGTCCCGAGGTGGTCGAGCCCTCCCCCACCGGCGAGGCCGCCGCCGCGTGCCGGGAGCTGGCGGACGGTCTGCCGGACCGCGTGAACGGGGAGGAACGCGGATCGGCGGCGGACGGAACGGAGTTCGCGGCCGTGTGGGGGGATCCCGCGATCGTGCTGCGCTGCGGCGTCCCGCGTCCGGCGCTGATCACGCCGGACAGCGAGACCTACGATCCGTTCGCCGAGGCGGTGGTCGTGAACGGGGTGTCATGGCTGCTGGAGGAGGAGCCCGGCGGGAAGCGGTTCACCACCACCGAGCGCACGGTGTTCGTCGAGGTGACGGTGCCCGACGACTACGCGCCCGAGGTGAATCCGCTGGTCGACCTCGCCGCGGCCGTCGAGGAGCACATCCCGGCGGATCCCCTGTAGGCGCCGGGCGGCACGGCGTCAGCGCAGGCCGGTCGGGCGGCGCAGCGCGGCTTGGATGAGGCGGTCCACCAGCTCCGGGTAGTCCACGCCGCTGGCCTGCCACATCCGCGGGAACATCGAGATCGGCGTGAAGCCGGGCATGGTGTTGATCTCGTTGATGACGAACTCGCCGTTCTCCAGCAGGAAGAAGTCCGCGCGGACCAGGCCCTCGCAGGAGGCGGCCTCGAAGGCGCGCACGGCCAGCTCCTGGACGCGGGCCGTCTGCTCCCCGGTGAGCGGGGCCGGGACGATGCCCTCGGCCGAGTCGATGTACTTGGCCTCGAAGTCGTAGAAGGCGTGGCTGGAGACGGCCGGGATCTCGGCCGGGACGCTGGCGCGCGGGCCGTCCTCGAACTCCAGCACGCCGCACTCGATCTCGCGCCCGCGCAGCAGCGACTCCACGATGATCTTGGGGTCGTGGCGGCGGGCCTCCGCCACCGCCTCGTCGAGACCGGCGAGGCCGTCGACCCGGGAGATGCCCATCGAGGAGCCGGCCCGGGCGGGCTTGACGAACAGCGGCCACCCGTGGTCCGCCGCGAAGTCCACGATTCTCTTCCGGGCCGCCGCCGGATCGTTCTCCCACTCGCGCGGGCGGACCACGGTGTACGGCCCGACCGGCAGACCGAAGGAGGCGAAGACGCGCTTCATGTACTCCTTGTCCATGCCGATCGCGGAGGACAGCACGCCGGCCCCGACGTACGGCACGCCGGAGAGCTCCAGAAGGCCCTGGAGCGTGCCGTCCTCGCCGTAGGGGCCGTGGAGCATCGGGAAGACGACGTCGACGTCGCCGAGGTCCTTGGGCACCGAGCCGGGCTCGGAGTAGATCACTTCCTGCCGGCCGTGGTCGATGGGCAGCAGGACGCCGCCCGCGCCCGGCTCGGCGATCTGCTCGACGCTGGGCAGCGCGCCGTCGCTGATCGCCATCCGCTCCGGATCGTCCGCGGTCAGCGCCCACCGGCCGTCGGCAGTGATGCCGATGGGCAGCACGTCGTAGCGGGTGCGGTCGATGGCGCGCAGCACGGCTCCGGCGGTGATCACCGAGATGGCGTGCTCCGAGCTTCGGCCGCCGAAGACGACGGCGACGCGGGGCTTGGGGCTCTGGGATGAGGTCTCGCTGCTCATAACCCCCTGAGGCTACCCAACGGGGTGCCCGCAGTCAGCGGTGTTCGGCCTTGGCGGTTCGCGACATCAGCTCCTTGACGGCCACCAGCGGCGGGGTGCCGCGGTGGACGATGCCCACGACCGTCTCCGTCAGCGGCATGTCGACACCGTGGCGGCGCGCCAGGTCGAGCACGGACCGGCACGACTTGACGCCCTCGGCGGTCTGCCGGGTGACGGCGATGGTCTCCTCCACGGTCATGCCGCGTCCGAGGTTGGTGCCGAAGGTGTGGTTGCGGGAGAGCGGCGAGGAGCAGGTGGCGATCAGGTCGCCCATCCCGGCCAGCCCGGCGAACGTCTGCGGGTCGGCGCCCATGGCCTGGCCCAGGCGGGCGGTCTCGGCCAGGCCGCGGGTCATCAGCGACGCCTTGGTGTTGTCGCCCAGGCCCATGCCGTCGGCGATGCCGACGGCGAGCGCGATGACGTTCTTCACGGCGCCGCCCAGCTCGCAGCCGACCACGTCGGTGTTGGTGTACGGACGGAAGTACGGCGTGTGGCAGGCGGCCTGGAGCCGTCTGGCCACCTCCTCGTCACGGCAGGCGACGACGGAGGCGGCGGGCTGGCGCTCGGCGATCTCGCGGGCGAGGTTGGGGCCCGACAGCACGGCGACACGCTCCGGGCCGGCGCCCGCCATCTCCTCGATGACCTCGCTCATCCGCTTCGCGGTGCCCAGCTCGATGCCCTTCATCAGCGAGACCAGGACGGTGCCGGGCGCCAGCAGACCCGCCCAGGCGGCCAGGTTGTCGCGCAGGGTCTGCGAGGGCACGGCGAGCACGGTGAACTCCGCGCCGCGTGCCGCCGCGGCGGGATCGGTGGTGGCCGTGATGCCCGCGGGCAGCGGGATGCCCGGCAGGTAGTCAGGGTTGACACGGTCGGTGTTGACGGCGTCGGCGAGCTCGCGGCGGCGGCCCCACAGGGTCACCTCGCAGCCCGCGTCGGCGAGAACCATGGCGAACGCGGTTCCCCAGGAGCCGGTTCCGTAGACGGCGACGCGTGTCACTCCGCTTTCTCCTCCTCGGGGGCGGTCCGCCGGGCCCGGCGCTCGGGCGACGTCCTGCGGTGGACGTACCGCTCGGCCGGCGGGGGTTCGTCACGCACGTCGGCGAGCAGCGTGGTGATGGCGTCCATGATGCGGTCCGTGGCCTCGCGCAGCACCTCCGGGGTGGGTTGCCTGCCGTAGAACTCGCCGAGGTCCACGGGCGGTCCCGCGACGACGGTGAGCGTCTTGCGGGGGCGGAGGCGGATCCTCTTCTCCCTGGCGTAGGGCGGCATCGCCTCGTGGGCGCCCCACTGGGCGACGGGGATGACGGGGGCGCGGGTGAGCAGCGCGACGCGGGCGGCGCCGGACTTGCCCTCCATGGGCCACAGCCGCGGGTCGCGGGTGAGGGTGCCCTCCGGGTAGAAGGCGACGCACTCGCCCCGGTGGACGGCGTCGACGGCGGCCCGGAAGGCGTCGGCGGCGTCGGTGGTGTCGCGGTAGACGGGGATCTGGCCGGTGCCGCGCATGAATCGGCCGACGGCGCCGCCCTCGAACAGGGTGTTCTTCGCCAGGAATCTCGGCGGCCTGCCGGTGTTGTACTGGAAGTGCGCGTAGGAGAGCGGGTCGAGATAGGAGTTGTGATTCACCGCGGTGATGAATCCCCCCTCAACGGGAATATGCTCCATTCCCCGCCAGTCCCGGTTGAAGAGCAGCAACAGCGGCGGTTTTACCAGAATTGCGGCCAATCGGTACCAGAAGCCGATTCTGCGGCGAGACACTCGGTCACCATCTCCTCTTGCGCTGCTCCGACGTGGCCCGGTGCGGACAGCCGGACCATCCTCGCCCCGGGCCGGGAGGCTGTCCAGCGGATCCGTCACCGCCGCGGCGGGTCTCTTTGCACCCTAATGCGCACCGCTCGCCGGGGCACCGGACGGCCGCCGCGGGGCGGGCCACCCCTGGCCGGACCGGGGACGACCAGGAAAAGGAGAATGGCGGGATGCGAGACACCGGTTGGTCGCTGATCGTGCCCCTGAAGCCGCTGTCGCTGGCCAAGAGCAGGCTGGCGCCGGTGGCCGGGGACGCGCTGCGGCCCTCGCTCGCGCTGGCCTTCGCCGAGGACACGGTGGCCGCCGCGCTGGCGTGTCCGGCGGTGCGCGACGTGGCGGTCGTCACCGACGATCCGCTGGCGGAACGGCACCTCGCGCTGCTGGGCGCGCGGATCGTGCCGGACGCCCCGGGCCGGGGCCTCAACGCCGCGCTGGCGTACGGCGCCGACGCCGTCCGGGCCGCCGCGCCGGACGCGGCGGTGGCCGCGCTCAACGCCGATCTGCCCGCGCTGCGCCCGGCCGAACTGGCGCGCGTGCTGGCGGCGGCGGAGCGCTGCGCCCGGGGCTTCCTGGCCGACGCGGCGGGCATCGGCACGACGCTGCTGACGGCGGCGGCCGGAACGGCGCTGGCGCCCGCGTTCGGCGGCCCGTCCCGGGAGCGGCATCTGGCGTCCGGCGCGGTGGAACTGCTGACCGCCGGAGTGGACAGCGTCCGGCGGGACGTGGACACCGGGGAGGATCTGTGGGCGGCGCTGGCGCTGGGCGTCGGGCCGCGGACGGCGGCGAGCGTGCGGGGGCTTACAGCGTCTGCAGGGTCAGGAGCGTGATCCGGCGCTCCTCGCCCTCGCCGGTGACCTCGATCCGCACGCGCTGGCCCGGCCGCAGCAGGAGCAGGCCGCCGGCGTCGAACGCGTCGGCGCCGAAGTCCAGCGGGGTGCCGTCGTCCAGCAGCACGCTGCCGGAGCGGGTCTGCGGGTCGTAGGTGTACGCGGTGGCCTGCATGCCCCGAGCCTAGCCGCCCGGCCGGGGGCGGGAACACGACAGCGGGCCGGGCTCCTGGCGAGGAGTCCGGCCCGCGGGGTGGCCCCGAGTGCTGACGGTGATCACTGGCGGCGTGCGGTGGCCTTCTTGGCGGTCGTGGTGCGGGCGGGCGCCCGCTTGGCCGGCGCCTTCTTCGCGGTGGCCTTCTTGGCCGGGGCCTTCTTGGCGGTGCTCTTCTTCGCCGCGGTCTTCTTCGCGGTGGTCTTCTTCGCCGGGGCCTTCTTGGCGGTGGTCTTCTTGGCCGTCGTCTTCTTCGCCGCCGCCTTCTTGGTGGTGGCCTTCTTCGTCGTGGTGCCGCCCGACAGGCTGCCCTTGGGGGCCTTCTTGACGGCGACCTCGTTCTTCGGGAGCTTCTTCGTTCCCGCGACCAGGTCCTTGAAGCCCTGTCCGGCGCGGAAGCGCGGCACGGACGTCTTCTTGACCCGGACCCGCTCGCCGGTCTGCGGGTTCCGCGCGTACCGCGCCGGGCGGTCCACCTTCTCGAACGAGCCGAAACCGGTCACCGACACGCGCTCCCCGGCGACCACCGCGCGGATGATGGCGTCGAGCACGATATCGACCGCGTCGGCCGCCTGCTGACGGCCGCCGAGCTTGTCGGCAATCGCTTCTACGAGTTGCGCCTTGTTCACGTCTTCCCCTTCGCAGGCCTTGCTGGAACGAATGTGTTCAAGCTTTTTCGCACGTTAGGCAGATATATTCCGCAAATCAAACGCGAAACGGGCGAATCACCCTTGTGTCGCAACGAACTCGACCATCACGGAGATCCGTCACGGCCGTCACCGGGCGGCCCCGGCGGCAGCCGTCCCGCCTCAACGTCCTCCATCAGCCGGTCCAGACGACGAGCGGCCCCAGGCAGGTCCTGCTTGGCGGCCGCGGTGATGATCAGCAGTTTCCGGGTGAGAGCCTGCCGTACGTCCTCAGGCACTTGCAGGGCCCGCACCATCCGGTGCGCGTCCTTCAGTCGAGCGGCGACGCGGTCGTAGAGTTCGAGTTGACCGTCGCGTTCCATGCGGCCGATTGTGCCACCTTGGGCCTGTTATCGCCCTCTAAGCCCTCAACGCCCGTGTCGTGACGACCTGTCAGAAGTAAAGACCCCCGCCGGTCGGACCGGCGGGGGTCTTGGTGAGGATGCGTCAGGCACCTTGCGTGGTAAGAGGTTTGTAGCCGGGGCGGCCCCGCTCGTACGCGGCGATCGCCTCCTCCTCGCGCAGCGTGATGCTGATGTCGTCGAGCCCTTCCAGCAGCCGCCAGCGGGCGTTCTCGTCGAGCTCGAAGGGGGCTTCGATGCCCTCGGCCCGGACCACGCGCCCGACCAGGTCGACCGTGATCTCGGCGGTGGGATCGGCCTCGGTCAGCTCCCACAGCGCGTCCACGGTGGCCTGCGGGAGCACCACGGTCAGCAGGCCGTTCTTCAGCGAGTTGCCCCGGAAGATGTCGGCGAAGCGGGCGGAGATGACCGCCTTGAAGCCGTAGTTCTGCAGGGCCCACACCGCGTGCTCGCGGGAGGAGCCGGTGCCGAAGTCGGGACCGGCGACCAGGACCGTGGCGCCCCGGCGCTCCGGCCGGTTCAGCACGAACTCCGGGTCCTTGCGCCACGCCTCGAACAGCCCGTCCTCGAAGCCGTCCCTGGTGACCTTCTTCAGCCAGTGCGCGGGGATGATCTGGTCGGTGTCGACGTTCCCCCGGCGCAGCGGGACGGCGCGGCCGGTGTGCGTGGTGAATGCTTCCATGACTCAGACCTCCACGGGGGTGGGGACGTCGGCCAGATCGGCCGGGGACGCGAGGCGGCCGGCGACCGCGGTGGCGGCGGCGACCTGCGGCGAGACCAGGTGCGTGCGACCGCCCTTGCCCTGCCGCCCCTCGAAGTTGCGGTTCGAGGTGGAGGCGCAGCGCTCGCCCGGGGAGAGCTGGTCCGGGTTCATGCCCAGGCACATCGAACAGCCGGCGTGCCGCCATTCGGCGCCCGCCGCCGTGAACACCTTGTCCAGGCCCTCCGCGACCGCCTGGAGCGCGACCCGGACGGAGCCCGGTACGACCAGCATGCGCACCCCGTCGGCGATCCGGCGGCCCGCCAGGATGCCGGCGGCCGCGCGCAGGTCCTCGATGCGGCCGTTGGTGCAGGAGCCGACGAAGACGGTGTCGATGGCGATGTCCCGCAGCTTCTGCCCGGCGGTCAGGCCCATGTACTCCAGTGCCTTCTCGGCCGCGAGGCGCTCGCTGGCGTCCTCGAACGAGGCCGGGTCGGGCACCGAGGCGGACAGCGGGGCACCCTGGCCGGGGTTGGTGCCCCAGGTGACGAACGGGGCCAGCTCGGCGGCGTCGATGACGACCTCGTGGTCGAACACCGCGTCGTCGTCGGTGCGCAGCGTCCGCCAGTACGCCACGGCGGCGTCCCAGTCGGCCCCCTCGGGCGCGTGGTCGCGGCCCTTCAGGTAGGCGAACGTGGTCTCGTCGGGGGCGATCATGCCGGCCCGGGCGCCCGCCTCGATCGACATGTTGCAGATGGTCATCCGGGCCTCCATCGAGAGCTTCTCGATGGCCTCGCCGCGGTATTCGATGACATAGCCCTGGCCGCCGCCGGTGCCGATCCGGGCGATGATCGCCAGGATCAGGTCCTTGGCCGTGACGCCCTCGGGCAGCTCGCCCAGGACCGTGACGGCCATGGTCCGGAACGGGGCCATGGGCAGCGTCTGGGTGGCCAGCACGTGCTCGACCTGGCTGGTGCCGATACCGAACGCCAGGGCGCCGAAGGCACCGTGCGTCGAGGTGTGGCTGTCCCCGCAGACCACCGTCATGCCGGGCTGCGTCAGGCCGAGCTGCGGCCCGACGACGTGCACGACGCCCTGCTCGGCGTCGCCCAGCGGGTGCAGCCGGACGCCGAACTCCGCGCAGTTCTTCCTGAGGGTCTCCAACTGCGTGCGCGAGACGGGGTCGGCGATCGGCTTGTCGATGTCGAGGGTCGGGGTGTTGTGGTCCTCGGTGGCGATGGTGAGGTCCGTGCGCCGCACCCGCCGCCCGCTCTTGCGCAGCCCGTCGAACGCCTGCGGGCTGGTGACCTCGTGCAGCAGGTGGAGGTCGATGTAGAGCAGATCGGGCTCGCCCTCCGCGCGCCGGACGACGTGATCGTCCCAGACCTTCTCCGCCAGTGTCCGTCCCATCGCTTTTCCCTTCGGCTGTGCCGCTGGTGGGTGAGGGGGTCGCCATCCGCTCCCCTCGCGCCGGACGGTGACCGCGCGGCGCGTGGGTGACGCGGACCGCGGAACCAAGCCTGGCGCTTCCCCCGCGAAATTGAACTTGCGTTTCACAGTGTGAGACGCGAATATCGTTGCATGGACAACTCTAGCGGCGACTCCAGCGGCGTGGGCGTGCTCGACAAGGCCGCCCTGGTGCTGGGAGCCCTGGAGTCCGGACCGGCCACGCTAGCGGGCCTGGTCGGGGCGACGGGGCTGGCGAGACCCACGGCCCACCGGATGGCGGTGGCCCTCGAACACCACCGGCTGCTGGCGCGCGACATGCAGGGGCGTTTCATCCTCGGGCCGCGCCTGGCCGAACTGGCCGCCGCCGCCGGCGAGGACCGGCTGCTGGCCGCGGCCGGGCCGGTGCTCACCCAGCTCCGGGACGTCACAGGGGAGAGCGCCCAGCTCTACCGGCGCCAGGGCGACATGCGGATCTGCGTCGCCGCCGCCGAGCGCCTGTCCGGCCTGCGGGACACCGTGCCCGTGGGCTCCACGCTGCCGATGAAGGCCGGCTCGGCGGCGCAGATCCTGCTCGCCTGGGAGGAGCCCGAGCGGCTGCACCACGGCCTCCAGGGCGCCCGCTTCACCGCCACCGCCCTCTCCGGCGTCCGCCGCCGCGGCTGGGCGCAGTCCATCGGCGAGCGCGAGCCCGGTGTGGCCTCCGTCTCGGCCCCCGTGCGCGGTCCGTCCAACCGCGTGGTGGCCGCGGTGTCCGTCTCCGGCCCGATCGAGCGGCTGACCCGGCACCCGGGCCGGATGCACGCGCAGGCGCTGCTGGACGCGGCGGCCCGGCTGACCGAGGCCCTCAGGCGCAACGGCGGCTGATCACCGCCCGCGCGCCACGGACAGCCGGTCCCGGGCCGTGTCGCCGCGACGGCCGACCGGCACCACCTCGGTCGCCGCGCCCAGGCCGAACGGCGGCATGTCCACATACATCTCCTCGTGCGCGCCCGCGGGCACCACATAGGTCTCGTGCCATATGCCGACCCGGCCCCGGGCCGAGCGCGCCCTGCGGTTGAACTCCGCCCACGCCGGGCGGTGCTCCCGGTCCGGCGCCGACGCGTAGGCCAGCAGCTTCTCGTGCGACGACCAGTACTGCACGACGCAGATCAGCCGGGGACCGCCGAAGAACAGCCGGTGGCCGAGCATGCCGCTCTCCCCGTCCCGCGACAGCTCCCGGAGCATCCGCGGCATGGCCCTGAACACCGGCCACCAGCTCCGCAGATGCCGGAAGCCGTTGATCCGCATGCCGATCAGGAAGACGGTCACCCCGCCGTCCGCCGCCGTCATGCGCCCCTCGATGACTCCGCGCCCCATCACAGACCTCCCCGCCCGGCGGCCACCCGCCCTCGCATTGGATAGCGGCGCTATCCATGATGAGATAGTGGCACTCTCCAACCAGAAGCGCAAGGGGTGCGGGCCGATGCGGCTGGCCGAGCTGAGCAAGCGCAGCGGGGTATCCACCGCGACGATCAAGTACTACCTGCGGGAGGGCCTGCTGCCCCCCGGCCGGCGGGTGAGCGCCACCCAGGCCGAGTACGACGAGGAGCACCTGCGCAGGCTGCGCCTGGTGCGGGCGCTGGTCCAGGTGGGCCGGGTGCCGGTGGCCACCGCCCGTGAGGTGCTGGCCGCCGTCGGGGACGAGTCGGTGGACCAGCTCTCCCGTCTCGGCACCGCCGTCTCGGTGCTCCCCCACGGCCCGGCCGCCACCGGCGAGGACGGCGCCGTGGACACCGCCCGCCGCACGGCCGAGGAGGTGCAGCGCCGCCTCGGCTGGCGCTTCGTGCCGGAGAACCCGGCGCACGGCATGCTGGTCTCCGCCCTGGCCGCGCTGATCCGCCTGGGATACCCCTGCGACGTGGAGCAACTGCTCCCCTACGGCCGGGCCGCCGCCACCATCGCCACGCACGAGATCGCGCTGATCGGGGAGTTCGAGGCGCCCACGACCCAGCTGGAGGCGGCGGTCGCGCTCACCGTGCTCTACGAACCGGTGCTGCTGAGCCTGCGGCGGCTCGCCCAGGCCGAGGAGGCCGGCCACCGCTTCGGCGGCGGCCCCGCCCCCGGATGACACAGCGGAAGGGCCCTCCGCCGATAGCGGAGGGCCCTTCCCGACCGAGTACCCCCGACCGGATTCGAACCGGCGCTACTGCCTTGAGAGGGCAGCGTGCTAGGCCGCTACACAACGGGGGCTCACACGAGATCCTGGTGGATCCGTACCCCCGACCGGATTCGAACCGGCGCTACTGCCTTGAGAGGGCAGCGTGCTAGGCCGCTACACAACGGGGGCTCGATCTTGGTGAGAGATCGCGCTGGGGTACCAGGACTCGAACCTAGACTAACTGAACCAGAATCAGTCGTGCTGCCAATTACACCATACCCCACCAAAACGCAACCCCGCGCGGGGGAATCGTCCAGGTGATCACTCGGCGGCCCGGATTCCGGCCCGCCCTTGCGACGCGCCAAACAATACCCGATCGAGAACGGTGCCCCAAAACGAGATGCGTTCAGCCCCCGAGACGGGCCAGGGCGGCGTCCACGCGGCTCAGCGTCCGGTCCCGCCCCAGCACCTCCAGGGACTCGAAGAGCGGCAGCCCCACCGTGCGGCCCGTCACCGCGACGCGCACCGGCGCCTGCGCCTTGCCGAGCTTCAGGCCGTGCTCCTCGCCCGCCGCCAGGACGGCCGCCTTCAGCGCCTCCGCGGTCCACTCGGGCGCCTCGGCCAGCCGGACCCGCGCGGCGGCGAGGACGGCCTCGGCACCCGGCTTCATGGCCTTGGCCCAGGACTGCTCGTCGAAGACCGGCTCGTCCAGGAAGAGGAAGTCGACGTTGTCGGTGATGTCCGACAGCACCGTCACCCGGGTCTGGGCCAGCGGCGCCAGGGCGGCGAACGCGGCCGGGTCGTACGCCTCCGGCTTCCACGGCGCGTGCGGCGCCCGCAGCCACGGCTCGCAGGCCGCCGCGAACTCCTCGGCCGACAGGTGCTCCCGGATGTGGGTGGCGTTGATCGCCTCGCACTTCTTCAGGTCGAAGCGCGCCGGGTTGGCGTTGACCGCGCCGATGTCGAACGCCGCGACCATCTCGTCCAGCGTGAAGATGTCCCGGTCCTCCGCCAGCGACCAGCCCAGCAGGGCCAGGTAGTTGAGCAGCCCGGACGGCAGGAAGCCACGGTCCCGGTAGAGGTTGAGCGAGGACTGCGGGTCGCGCTTGGAGAGCTTCTTGTTGCCCTCGCCCATCACGTACGGCAGGTGCCCGAACGCCGGGATCCCGCCGCCGCCCACGCCGATGTCCGCCAGCGCGCGGTACAGCGCGATCTGACGGGGCGTGGAGGAGAGCAGGTCCTCGCCGCGCAGGACGTGGGTGATGCCCATCAGCGCGTCGTCCACCGGGTTGACCAGCGTGTACAGCGGAGCGCCGTTGGCCCGGACGATGCCGTAGTCCGGGACGTTCTCCGGGGTGAAGGTCAGGGTGCCGCGCACCAGGTCGGTGAAGGTGATCGGCTCGTCCGGCATCCGGAACCGGATGATCGACGGCCGGCCCTCGGCCTCGTGGGCGGCGACGGTCTCCGGGGGCAGCGCGCGGCACTTCCCGTCGTACCCCGAGGGCTTCCCGGCGCTGCGGGCGGCCTCGCGCCGGGCCTCCAGCTCCTCGGCCGTGCAGTAGCAGCGGTACGCGTGACCGGACGCCAGCAGCCGGGCGGCGACGTCGGCGTAGATGTCCATGCGCTGCGACTGCCGGTACGGGGCGTGCGGGCCGCCGGTCTCGGGGCCCTCGTCCCAGTCCAGCCCCAGCCAGCGCATCGCGTCGAGGAGCGCCGCGTAGGACTCCTCGGAGTCGCGGGCGGCGTCGGTGTCCTCGATGCGGAAGACCAGGGTGCCGCCGTGGTGGCGCGCGAACGCCCAGTTGAACAGGGCGGTGCGGACCAGGCCGACATGGGGGTTGCCGGTCGGGGACGGGCAGAAACGGACGCGGACGGGAGCGGGGCTAGTCACGCTTGACGACCTTGTTGGTGAGAGTGCCGATGCCTTCGATGGTGACGGCGACCTCGTCGCCGACGTGCAGCGGGCCGACGCCCGCCGGGGTGCCCGTGAGGATGACGTCCTGCGGCAGCAGCGTCATCGACTCGGTGATGTGCACGATCAGATCCTCCACCGCGCGGACCATCTCGCTCGTGCGGCCGAGCTGGCGCTGCTCGCCGTTGACGGTGCACATCACGGCCAGGTCGGACGGGTCGAGGTCGGTCTCGATCCACGGGCCCAGCGGGCACGCGTTGTCGAAGCCCTTCGCCCTGGCCCACTGGCTCTCGCGCCGCTGGACGTCGCGCGCGGTGAGGTCGTTGGCACAGGTGTAGCCGAGGATGACGTCGCGGGCGCGGGAACGCGGGACGTCCCGGCACATCCGCCCGATCACCACGGCCAGCTCGGCCTCGTGGTGCACCTCGGAGGAGAAGGCGGGATAGCCGATCGTGTCACCGTGGCCGATCACGGAGGTGGAGGGCTTGAAGAAGGTGACCGGGACGTCCGGCACGGTGTTCCCCAGCTCCCGTGCGTGCTCGGCGTAGTTGCGGCCGATGGCCACGATCTTGCTGGGCAGCACGGGCGGCAGCAGCCTGACCCTGCTCAGCGGCACGCGGCGGCCGGAGCGCTCGAACTCGGCGAAGGGGTGGCCCTTGATGATGTCCAGCACGGGCTCACCGCCCGCGGCCGGATCCGCTTCCACCACGCCGAAGCCGACGGTTCCGTCAATGGAGAATCTGGCGATGCGCACGGGCCCAAGCCTAGGCCAACCGCCCGTGACCCCCCGGACCCCGGTCCGGGAGGGCGAGCAGCGGCGGGGGGCGTCAGCGCAGGCGGGCCATCAGCGCATGTTCGACGAGGGTGATCAGGGTGCTCTTCGCCTCCGAGCGGTGCCGCGCGTCGGTGGTGATGATCGGCGCGTCGGGGCCGATCTGGAGCGCCTCGCGGACCTCCTCCGGCGAGTACGGCTGATGCCCCTCGAACCCGTTCAGCGCGATCACGAACGGCAGACCGCTGTTCTCGAAGTAGTCCACCGCCGGGAAACAGTCCGCCAGCCGGCGCGTGTCCACCAGCACCACCGCGCCGATCGCGCCACGCACCAGGTCGTCCCACATGAACCAGAACCGGTCCTGCCCCGGCGTACCGAACAGGTACAGGATCAGATCCTGGTCCAGCGTGATCCGGCCGAAGTCCATCGCCACCGTCGTGGTCGTCTTCCCCGCGGTGTGCGTCAGATCGTCGATCCCCGCCGACGCCGACGTCATCACCGCCTCCGTCCGCAGCGGATTGATCTCGGACACCGACCCCACGAACGTGGTCTTCCCCACACCGAACCCACCCGCGATCACGATCTTCGCGGACGTGGTGGAACGGGACGGCGCGGATAGACCGCCGTCCTTAGAGCTTGCGAAGTCCACTGAGCACCCTTTCGAGCAGAGTCACGTCTGGCTGGCCACCCGGCTCGGCGTCATGACCCGGCTGGTGAATGGCGACGAGCCCCGCCTCGGCGAGATCGGCCACCAGGATCCGGGCGACCCCCAGCGGGATGGAGAGCAGCGCGGAAACCTCGGCGACGGACTTCACCTCGTAGCAGAGCTGGCAGATCCGCTGGTGCTCCGGCAGCTGCCCGTGGAGCTGGCCGGGGTCGGCGGTGGTGCTCACCAGCGCCTCGATCGCCAACTGGTACCGCGGCCTGGTCCGGCCGCCGGTCATCGCGTACGGACGCACCAGAGGCTGCGGTGCCTCGCCCTCGCCGGGACGCCGTGGGGGAACGCCGGCGGAGCGCTGCTGCGGCGGGGGCCCGCCTCCGGGCGGGCGCGCCGCACCCGACCCGGGCGCGGGAGCGCTCCGGACCTCGGGGTCCGGGTCGGTGTACGGCTGCACCACCGGCACGCCGTCGTACGCGTGCCACTGGCTCTGACCTTGACCCTGGCCCTGGCCGCTCGGCGCCGAAGGGAAGTTGAACCGCCCGCCGCCGTTCGACTGCGCCGGGTACTCATTGCCGTATGGTCCGCCTGGGGGCGTTGCCACAGTTCCTCCTCCGACTCCCACTGCCAATCGCGGATGCCCGCTCGCCGCTCGGCCGCGTCCCCCGCACCTTAAGGCGCGCGGCCCCAATCCGCACAAGTCGTCTGCTAGTTGAGCAGGCTCCCCTGAAGCTCGGCGCGGAGGTCCGGGGTCAGGACCGAACCGGCCCGGTCCACCAACAGCGCCATCTCGTACCCCACCAAACCGATATCGGCCTCCGGATGCGCCAGCACCGCCAACGACGACCCATCCGAAATCGACATGATGAAGAGGAACCCCCGCTCCATCTCCACCACCGTCTGATTCACCGCACCACCCTCGAAGATCCGCGACGCACCAGCAGTCAACGACGTCAAACCCGACGCCACCGCCGCCAACTGATCAGCACGATCCCGCGGAAACCCCTCGGACAACGCCAGAAGAAGACCATCAGCGGACACCACCACCGTGTGCGACACCCCCGGGGTGTTCTCCACAAAACTGGTGATCAACCAGTTCAGGTTCTGCGCCGCCTGGCTCATCGGGCTCACACTAACGCTCCTGATCATAGGTGTGTCCGGGACCGTAGCCCCGTTCGTCATTCCGCTCGCCACGGCTCGTGACCGCGCCGCGGCCCTGCTGCACCCCGCGGCGCAGGCTGGTGAGCCTGCCACGGACGTCGTTGGGGTCCCGGGAGACCTGGGGCCCGCCGGGGTCGGATAGTTCGGGTGTGGTGTGCTCGGTGAGATGGGCCTGGGGCACTCGCCGGGGAAGGCCCGCGGCGGTCGTGCCGGCCGTCTGGTCCTCCCGGCGCGGTCCGCGGTTCTCCCACCGCGCCATCCCGGGCAGCTGCGGGGCCCGGGACTCCTCCCGCGGTCGCTCTGCCGGATCCTCCTCGGAGTGCTGCCACTGTCGTTCTCGGCGGGGAAGCCCCGCACTCGTCCGCGTGCGGTACTCGGCCGCCACGGGGTCTGGTCCACCGAAGCCTACGCGCTGCGGGCCGCCTGCGGGACTCCCGTGCGGCGATTCCGTCGACGGCGTGGCCGGCGTCGACGGCCGGGCGGGGGGCTGGGCGGACGGGCGTATGGGAGGGCGCAGGGACTGCCGGGGCGGGGGCGGCGGCGACGGCGCCCCCGTCCGGTCGGCCGGCCGCGGCGAGTCGGGGCGGGCCTGCGGGAACGTGCCGAAGCCGGGCCGGCCCGGCACGGGCGGCTCCGGCGCGGGCCCGCCCGGCACGGGCGGCTCCGGCGCGGGCCGCCGGTGCGCCGGGCCCGGGGCGGCCCGGTCCTCGGGGCGGGCCTCCAGGGCCGACCGGCGCTCGCCGGCCGGCGCGGGGTCGCCCAGCGGGCCGCGCCCGGTGTCGCCCGCCGCGTACCGGGAGTCGTCGAAGCCCAGGTCGGCGGCGGTGGGGGACGGCAGGCCGCGCTGGGCGTCGGCGGACGACTGCGCGGGAACGATCCGCGAGACCGTGAAGTGCTCCTCCGGCTGCTGGGGGCGGCCCCGGCTCGGCAGGGTGATGCCCTCCGGCAGCATGACCAGGCAGGTGGTGCCGGACTGCGCGCCCGAGGGCCGCAGCTGGACCCTGATGTTGTGCCGCTCGGCGAGGCGGCCGACCACGTAGAGGCCCATCCGCCGGGACACCGAGGCGTCGATGGCGGGCGGCTCGGCCAGCCGCTTGTTGATCTCGGCGAAGTCCTCCTGGGTGAGGCCGATGCCCTTGTCGTGGATCTCGATCATGATCCGGCCGTCCTGCAGGCGGGTCGCGGTGACCCGGACCTTGGTCTGCGGCGAGGAGAACGAGGTGGCGTTCTCCAGCAGCTCCGCCAGCAGGTGCACCAGGTCGTTGACCACCGAGCCGTGGACGTCGCGGTCGGGAACGCCGGACAGCTCGATCCGGGCGTACGCCTCCACCTCCGAGGCCGAGGCGCGCAGCACGTCGACGAGCGCGGCCGGCTGGTTCCACCGGTGCCTGGGCTCCTCGCCGGCGAGGACCAGCAGGTTCTCGCTGTTGCGGCGCATGCGGGTGGCCAGGTGGTCCAGTTTGAAGAGGTGTTCGAGCTGCTCGGGGTCGGCCTCGTGGCTCTCCAGCTCGCTGATGAGCGCGATCTGCCGCTCGATGAGGCCCTGGTTGCGGGCGGAGAGGTTGGTGAAGATCGCGCTGACGTTGCCCCGCAGCAGGGCCTGCTCGGTGGCGAGCCGCACGGCCTCCCGGTGCACCTGGTCGAAGGCGCGCGCGACCTCGCCGATCTCGTCGTGGCTGACGATGGCGATGGGGGCGACGCGGGTGTCGACGTCGCCCGCGGAGGTGCGGGAGAGCTGCTCGACCAGGGCGGGCAGCCGCTGCTCCGCGACCTCGAAGGCCGCGTGGCGCAGCCGGCGCATGTTGCGGCTCATGGAGCGGGCCATCAGCGCGGCGATCGCGAAGCCGAGGACCAGGGCGGCGAGCACGACCACGGAGTTGACCAGCATGTCGCGGCGGGCGGCCGACGCCAGGTCCTCGGTCTCCAGCACCGCGGCGTTCACCAGCTCCCGCTCGGCGGTGCGGTAGGCCTCGAACTCGGCGGTCGACATACGGAACCACGACTCGGGGGTGATGCCCTGCTCGGCGAGGCTCTCGGGGGTGGCGCCCTCCTGGCTCATGGCCAGGACCATGGCGTCCTTGTCGTCGGACTGGGACTGCGCCACCTCGCTCATCCGCTGGACGTCGTCCGGGTCGCCGGCCGCGAAGTACTCGGCCTGCGCGATCCGCTCCAGGTAGGCGTAGGAGGAGAACGAGGTCCGCATGGCCTCGCGCGTCGCCTCGTCCCCGGCGGGCGCCACCAGCATGTGCACGCCGATGGAACGCTGGAGCGAACTGGCGGACTTGGCCAGGGCGATGGCGTACACCGTGCGGCCGTAGGAGGTGACGTTGCCGGTGCCGAGGCCGAGTTCGTTGGCGAGCGACATCAACGGCCGCTGGATCTGGACGTAGCGCTCCTCGGTCTGGACACCGGGCAGCTCGTCGGTGTAAGCCTGCTCCCGCAGCGTCCCGAGGTCCGCCTCCTGCTCGGCGACCGCCGTGAGGCGGCGGTCGAGGCTCTCGGTGAGCGGGGTCTTCGCTATCTGGGCGTGGAACTCCGCCTGCGCCTGGTCGGTGGCCCGGCGGGCCTCCTGGACGACGAGGCTGTCTCTCTCGCCGTTGAGCAGCGGCTGGGCGGTGACGTCGCGCTCGTCGATCAGGGCGTGGGCGTAGGATGCGGCAGCGCGCACCAGCTCGGCGGTCGCCCGGGCGTCGTCGGCCTCCTGCCATCGCTCGTAGGAGTCGTGCACCCGGAAGCCGCCCAGCACGAGGGCGACGAGGACCGGGATGAGGAGGATCGCGTAGAGCTTGGTCGCCACCCGCCAGTTGCGGGGGGCGAGCCGGGAGCCGGGGGGCTCCGGCACGGGGTCCGGATCCATCTCCACCTCGGCGGGCTGCCGGGCCACCGACGGCGGGGTGAAGTTGCCCCGCCCGGCTGTCCGGGGGGCCGCGGACCCTCCGGGGTACGCGGGAGTCGCACTGTTGCGCCTCACTGGGCTCTCACCTCTCGGCATCGGCACACCGTCGCTCATGGCTGTCACGACTGCGGAGTTGTGTGGATTCCAGCACGTGACCAGGGGAGATTCCAATCCCCCGAACCGTCCTGATTCCAGCCAACTGCCACGACGGCGAAACGGGCATTGCGGCCGAGAGCCACAAATTGCCCCGTTTTTGTCAGCGGAGAGATACCCGGCACTCGCGGCACGTGCGGAAAACGTGAGGGACCGCGCCTCCGATTGTCGTGAACTTCGGCGGACGGCGTGTCCAAGAACACAGGTGGCGCGTTCCGGAATGCCCTCAGTGCAGCCGTGCGAGCAGTGCGTGTTCGACGAGGGTGATCAGGGTGCTCTTCGCCTCCGAGCGGTGCCGCGCGTCGGTGGTGATGATCGGGACGTCGGGGCCGATCTGGAGCGCCTCGCGGACCTCCTCCGGCGAGTACGGCTGATGCCCCTCGAACCCGTTCAGCGCGATCACGAACGGCAGACCGCTGTTCTCGAAGTAGTCCACCGCCGGGAAACAGTCCGCCAGCCGGCGCGTGTCCACCAGCACCACCGCGCCGATCGCACCACGCACCAGGTCGTCCCACATGAACCAGAACCGGTCCTGACCCGGCGTACCGAACAGGTACAGGATCAGATCCTGGTCCAGCGTGATCCGGCCGAAGTCCATCGCCACCGTCGTGGTCGTCTTCCCCGCGGTGTGCGTCAGATCGTCGATCCCCGCCGACGCCGACGTCATCACCGCCTCCGTCCGCAGCGGATTGATCTCGGACACCGACCCCACGAACGTGGTCTTCCCCACACCGAACCCACCCGCGATCACGATCTTCGCGGAGGTCGTCGACTGGGATGGAGCCCGACGGCCCGCGGCGCTAGAGCTTGCGAAGTCCACTGAGCACCCTTTCGAGCAGAGTCACGTCTGGCTGGCCACCCGGCTCGGCGTCATGACCCGGCTGGTGAATGGCGACGAGCCCCGCCTCGGCGAGATCGGCCACCAGGATCCGGGCGACCCCGAGCGGCATGCTCAGCAGCGCGGAAACCTCGGCGACGGACTTCACCTCGAGGCAGAGCTGGCAGATCCGCTGATGCTCCGGCAACAACCCCTGGAGCTGCACCGGTTCGGCGGTGGTGCTCACCAGCGCCTCGATCGCCAACTGGTACCGCGGCCTGGTCCGGCCGCCGGTCATCGCATAGGGACGCACCAGAGGCTGGTCGCCATCATCGTCGAAGGCGCCGTAATGATGCGGAACACCGTACGAGCCCTGCGAAGGTGGCGGGGTGATCATAGCTCCTCCGAGCTTGACATGAGGTCGGCGAGGCGGGCGGTGGTGCTCATGTGGGGGAAGCTGGGGCTCAGTTAAGCAGACTTCCCTGAAGCTCGGCGCGGAGGTCCGGGGTCAGGACCGAACCGGCCCGGTCCACCAACAGCGCCATCTCGTACCCCACCAAACCAATATCGGCCTCCGGATGCGCCAGCACCGCCAACGACGACCCATCCGAAATCGACATGATGAAGAGGAACCCCCGCTCCATCTCCACCACCGTCTGATTCACCGCACCACCCTCGAAGATCCGCGACGCACCAGCAGTCAACGACGTCAAACCCGACGCCACCGCCGCCAACTGATCAGCACGATCCCGCGGAAACCCCTCGGACAACGCCAGAAGAAGACCATCAGCGGACACCACCACCGTGTGCGACGCCCCCGGGGTGTTCTCCACAAAACTGGTGATCAACCAGTTCAGGTTCTGCGCCGCCTGGCTCATCGGGCTCACACTAACGCTCCTACTGCTGGTACGTGGGACCGAGGTCCCGTTCCGTGCGGTCGGCCGAGGAACCGGCCTGGCGCCCCTGCTGGATCCCCCGGCGGAGGTTGGTCAGGCGACCGCGGACGTCGTCCGGGCGGCGGGAGACCAGCGGACCCGCCGGGGTGGCCTCCTGCGACTGCGCGGCACCGGCCACGAGGTTGGCGCGCGGCACCCGCCGGGGAAGCCCGGAGGTGGTCACACCGCCCGCGCTCGGCTGACGCAGTTGCTCGGCCTGCCGCCAGCGCTCGTCGTTGGGCGACGGGCGCCACGGTGCGCCCGCCTCCCCGGGAGCGGGCTCCCCGCGAACGGTCGGGCGCTGGGCGGCTGAGGGTGCGGCGGCGGCCGGCCGGGGGCCGGGCGCGGGGGTTGCCCCGGGAGCGTCTGCGGAGTCCTCGGGCGGCACCGCGGCACGGCGGGTGCCGAACCACGTGGACTCCATCTCCTCGAAGATCGGGGTGCGTTCGGGGGCGCGGTCCGCGAAGGACGCGGGCAGCGGGTCGCGCAGCTCGTCGGGCTTGCGGGCCGGGACGAGCGGCTCCGGCTCGGCGGGAGCCTGCGGCTGCGGCTCCGGCGGCGCGGAAGGCTCGGCCCCGGCGGGCCGGGGCTCGGCGGCCCGCGCCTCGTCGGGCTCGGGCTCGGGCCCGGCGGGCCGGGGAGCGGGGGGCCGCGGCGCCTCCGGCCGGGGCACGGCGGACGCCGGCGGCTGCTGGGCGGCCGGGACCTCACCGGTGTCCCGCGGGGACGCCGGCCGCCGGGACGGGGCGCTCGGGAAGTTGAACGACGTGGCGTCGGCGGGCGGCTGCGGACGCGGCGGCCGGTGGCCGAACGCGGCGGCCACCGCCGCCGGGCCCGTGCCGGTCGCGCCCGGGTAGCCGGGACGGGCGTACTCGCCGGTCGACTCGGGCTCGTCGTGCCCGCGCGGCGCGTCCTGCTCGTCCCGCGCGATCGGTATGGGGCCGCTGTCGTCACCGGCGGCCCAGCTCGGCCGGCCGCCCTGGGGGGCGGTCCCGGCGGGCGTGGGCGGGCCCGGCGGCGACTCGGCGGTCCGCGGCTCGGCGGCCGACGGGACGGCGGG
>NZ_JBPQTQ010000092.1:0-25484 GCF_051386415.1 Streptomyces sp. URMC 129 | reverse complement strand
CTTCCTGACCGCCGCCGGGGCTCTCCGCCGGTGAGGGTTTCCGGGGAGCGGGGAGAGCCGTCAGCGGTCCCCGGCGGCGGTCAGGAAGCCGCCGTTGCCGCCCGGCCGGCTTCCAGCCGGGCGATGGGGATACGGAACGGTGAGCAGGACACGTAGTCCAGGCCCACCCCATGGAAGAAGTGCACCGACTCCGGGTCGCCGCCGTGCTCGCCGCAGACGCCGAGCTTGAGGTCGGGGCGGGTCGCCCGGCCTGCGGTCGCGGCAGCCCGGACCAGGGAGCCGACGCCATCGGCGTCGATGGTCTCGAACGGAGAGACCCCGAAGATGCCCTTCTCCAAGTACGTGGTGAAGAAGCTCGCTTCCACGTCGTCGCGGGAGAATCCCCAGACGGTCTGGGTCAGGTCGTTGGTGCCGAAGGAGAAGAAGTCGGCGCTC
The DNA here is from genome assembly GCF_051386415.1 of Streptomyces sp. URMC 129. Classification (NCBI taxonomy): domain Bacteria; kingdom Bacillati; phylum Actinomycetota; class Actinomycetes; order Kitasatosporales; family Streptomycetaceae; genus Streptomyces; species Streptomyces sp. URMC 129. Next base: position 25,049 of record NZ_JBPQTQ010000092.1, on the reverse strand, counting down.
TCGGCTATCTGACCGGCCGTCAGGGCCGCCCGGGGGAGCTCGATCATCGTGCCGATGGGGATGCCGAGTTCGACGCCGTGCTGGCGCTCGACCTCCGCCACGACCCCCTCGGCCTCGTCGCGGACGATCTCCAGCTCCTGGACGGTGCCCACCAGCGGGATCATGATCTCCGGCAGCGGCGTGCCGCCCGCGAGCCGGCGCTCGGCCGCGGCCTCGGCGATCGCCCGCACCTGCATGATGAACAGGCCGGGTACGACGAGGCCGAGGCGTACGCCGCGCAGTCCCAGCATCGGGTTCTGCTCGTGCAGCCTGCGCACGGCGGACAGCAGCTTGATGTCCTTCTCGTCCTTCTCCAGGGCGACCCGCACCGACAGCTCGGTGAGGTCGGGAAGGAACTCGTGCAGCGGCGGGTCCAGCAGCCGCACCGTGACCGGCAGTCCGTCCATCGCCTCGAAGAGGTCGAGGAAGTCGCCCTTCTGCAGCGGCAGCAGGGACGCCAGCGCGGCCTCCCGGTCGTCGTCGGACTCCGCGAGGATCAACCGCTCGACCAGCTCGCGGCGTTCGCCCAGGAACATGTGCTCGGTGCGGCACAGGCCGATGCCCTGCGCGCCGAACCGGCGGGCTCGGGCGGCGTCCTCGGCGGTGTCGGCGTTGGCCCGCACGGCCATCCGCCGCGCGCCGTCCGCCACGTTCATCAGGCGGTGCACGGCCGCGACCAGCTCGTCGGCGTCCGGGCTCGCGGTGCCCTCGAAGTACTCCATCACCGGCGAGGGAACGACCGGGACCTCGCCCCGGTAGACCTTGCCGGTGGTGCCGTCGATGGACAGCAGCTCGCCCTCGCGGATCACCGTGCCGTCGGCGGTGGTGAGTTCGCGCCGCCCGGCGTCGACGCGCAGGTCCTCGGCGCCGCAGACACAGGTCTTGCCCATGCCGCGGGCGACGACGGCCGCGTGCGAGGTCTTGCCGCCCCGGGAGGTGAGGATGCCCTGCGCGGCGATCATGCCGTCCAGGTCGTCCGGGTTGGTCTCGCGCCGCACCAGGATGACCCGTTCGCCGGCCGCGGCCCTGGCCACGGCGGTCGCGGAGTCGAAGACGGCCGCGCCGACCGCGGCACCCGGCGAGGCGGCGATGCCGGTCACGAGGTGCTCGGCCTTCGCGTCCGCGTCGAAGCGCGGGAACATCAGGTGCGCCAACTGCCCGCCGGTGACCCGGCGCAGCGCCTCGGTCTCGTCGATCAGGCCCTGGTCGACGAGCTGCGTGGCGATGCGGAACGCCGCCGCCGCCGTGCGCTTGCCGACCCGGGTCTGGAGCATCCACAGCTTGCCGCGCTCGATCGTGAACTCGATGTCGCACAGGTCCTTGTAGTGGGTCTCCAGCACCTCCATGATCCGCATCAACTCGGCGTAGGAGGCGGGGTCCAGGCGCTCCAGCTCGGACAGGGGCACGGTGTTGCGGATGCCCGCCACCACGTCCTCGCCCTGGGCGTTCTGCAAGTAGTCGCCGTAGACGCCCTGGTGGCCCGAGGCGGGGTCGCGGGTGAACGCGACGCCGGTGCCGGAGTCGGGGCCCAGGTTGCCGAAGACCATGGAGCAGACGTTGACGGCCGTGCCCAGGTCGTGCGCGATGCGCTCCTGACGGCGGTAGAGCCGCGCGCGGTCGCCGTTCCACGAGTCGAAGACCGCGTGGATCGCGAGGTCCATCTGCTCGCGCGGGTCCTGGGGGAAGTCGCGGCCGGTGGCGTCGCGCACGATGTCCTTGAACTGCGTGACGAGCTTCTGGAGTTCGCCCGCGGTCAGCTCGACGTCGGTGGCCACGCCGGCGGTTTTGCGCATCTCCTCCAGGCGGTCCTCGAAGAGGTCGCCGTCGATGCCCAGCACGGTCTTGCCGAACATCTGGATGAGCCGCCGGTAGGAGTCCCAGGCGAAGCGCTCGTCGCCCGCCTGCTCGGCGAGCGCGGTCACCGAGGCGTCCGTGAGGCCGATGTTGAGGACGGTGTCCATCATGCCCGGCATGGAGAACTTGGCGCCGGAGCGCACGGACACCAGCAGCGGGTCGGCACCCCGGCCGAGCTGCTTGCCCATGCGCTTCTCCAGCGCGGCGAGGTGCGCACTCACCTCGTCGCGCAGGGAAGCCGGTTCGGCCCCGGTGCGCAGGTACTCCCGACACGCGTCGGTGGTGATGGTGAAGCCCGGGGGAACGGGCAGGCCGAGCCTGGTCATCTCGGCGAGGTTGGCGCCTTTGCCGCCCAGGAGGTCCTTGAGGTCCTTGTGACCCTCGGTGAAGTCGTAGACGTACTTCACCATCGGCTCCGTGGCGGCTATCGGCTGCTGGATAAGGGACGTGGTTTGCGTCTCCGGCACGGGACTCGACTCCTCGTGAACGGCTGCCCTGACAGCGGGAGGTTACCCCGCCATTTGCTCATCTGAGCGTCCGCGTCTTCATACGTGAGGGGCATCACGCCCGCAAAAGGGACAAGAGGCCAAGAAAGCTCATGAAACGCATCGGCACTGAGTGCCATTCAGAACCCGCCGGACGGCCTTAGAGCCCTCAATACCCCAGCATCCACGCCCCACAAACGGGTGGCACCGCGGGCCACCCCTCGCGGGCGGCCCCCCGCGCACCCGCGTTCGGCTCCTGAAGGGAGAAAGGGAAGAAAAAGGAGAAAAGGGGGCTCAGGCCGCCAGACCGTTCAGCCGCGAATCGGCCCGGTCCGGCGCGTACAGCGACTCCACGACCATCGCCGCGGCCCCGATCAGCCCCGCCCGGTCACCGAGTCGGGAGGTGACGACCTGGAGATAGGCCGTCGTGCGGGGCATCGCCCGCTGGTACAGCAGCTCCCGCACGCCGGTCAGGAACGGCGGCCCGGCCAGGTCCCCGGCGATCATCAGCACCCCGGGATTGAGCAGCGTCACCACCGTCGCCAGCACCTCCCCCACCAGCCGCCCCGCGTCCCGCGCCAGCCGCAGCGCGTCGGGCTGGCCGATGGAGAGCTGGTCCCGCACCCCGGACCCCGAGGTCGTCGGCACCCCGGCCGCCGTCAGCTGCTCGGCCAGCGCCCGCCCGCTGGCGACGGCGGCGAGACAGCCGTAGGACCCGCAGCGGCACAGCGCGTGCGGATAGCCGCTCAGCCGGATGTGACCGATGTCACCCGCCGCCCCGTCGATCCCCCGGTACATCTCGCCGCCGACCACCACCCCGGCGCCGATGCCGGTGGACACCTTGATCAACAGAAACGCGGAGCACTCCGGGAAGCCCCGGCGCTGCTCCGCGTACGCCATCAGGTTGGCGTCGTTCTCCACCAGCACCGGTATCTCCCCGCCCGCCCCGCTCACATGAGCGGCGAACGCCCGGCGCATGCGCTCGGGCACCGGATACCGGTCCCAGCCCGGCATGATCGGCGGCTGCACCACCTGCCCGGAGACCGCGTCCACCGGCCCCGGCACCGACAGACCGATGCCGCAGACCGAGGAGGCGGGCACCGCCGCCTTGTCGAGCAGCATCCCGAACCACTGCGCCAGCCGGTCCAGCACCTCGCCGGGGCCCTGGTTGATGATCAGCGATCCGGAGTGCTCGGCCAGCACGGTGCCGCCCAGGTCGAGGACGGCGGCGCGCGCGTGCCGGGTCTCCAGGTCGGCGCAGAGCACCACCGCGTGCGAGGCGTCGAACTCCAGCCGCAGCGCCGGCCGCCCCACGGTCGGCACCTCCACCGGATCGGCCGCCGTCTCCCGGATCCACCCCGCCCGGAAGAGCTGATCGAGGCGGTGCCCCACGGTCGACCGGGACAGCCCGGTGATCCGCTGGAGCTCGCCGCGCGTGGTGGCCTGCCCGCTGCGGATCAGCCACAACAGGTGCCCCGCGCTCGCCTGGTTCATGCCTGCCTTCCCGGCCGGGGTGATTTTTCCCTCCCCCTTTAGCTTGTGAAGTCGATATTACAGGGGTACTTTTGCGTGTTAAGTAGACGTAACTCTACGGTACCTTCGACAAAACAAACGGCGATGCCGCATGGCAGTGGCAAAGCCGCCGTCCTATCGGAGCCCACGTGGATCGCGCTGATCAGCCATCAAGACCCGCATCGATCGCATACAACAGCGCACGCAGTGTTCTCTCCGGCAACTGGGTGGGTTCCTCCACGGTCCCCTCCCGCACGCTGTACCCCCACCAGTGGAGCTGGGACTCGGGCTTCATCGCCATCGGACTGCGCCACCTCTCGGCGTTCCGGGCGCAGCTCGAGCTGGAGACCCTGCTCGACGCCCAGTGGTCGGACGGGCGCATCCCGCACATCGTCTTCAACCCCGACGTCCCCCTGACGGCATACTTCCCCAGTCCCGACTTCTGGCGCTCCTCGTCCGCCGGAAGCAAGGCGGGCGCGCCCGCGGCCATCGAGACCTCCGGCATCGTCCAGCCGCCCATCCACGCCCTCGCCGCGTGGCTGGTGCACCAGGCCGACCCCGCCGCCTCCGCGCGCCGGGGCTTCCTGCGCCGCGTCTACCCGCGCCTCATGGCCTGGCAGCGGTACCTGACCGACAGCCGCGACCTCGGCGGCCGGGGCCTGGCGTCCATCGTGCACCCCTGGGAGTCCGGCATGGACAACAGTCCGTGCTGGGACCCGCCCCTCTCCCGCGTCGAGCCGGCCGCGACCGGCACGTTCCACCGCGCCGACCTCGACCACGGCTGCCCGTCCGACCGGCCCACCGACCTGGACTACGGCCGCTATGTGCGGCTCGCCGCGCACTACCGCGACCTCGGGTACCAGGACGACGCCGCCCGGCACCTCTTCGCCGTCGAGGACCCCGGGCTCAACGCCCTGCTGATCGCCTCCGAGCACGCCCTGGCCGAGATCGCCACGGCCCTCGGCGAGGACCCCTCCGACCACCAGGTGCGTGCCGAGCAGCTCACCACGACGCTGCTGAAGCGCCTGTGGAACCCGGAGGCCGGCATGTTCCTGTGCCAGGACGTGATCACCGGCGAGCCGATCGCGGAGCGCAGCGCCGCCGGGCTGCTCCCGCTGATCCTCCCCGGCCTGCCCGGCGACATCGTCGACAGCCTGCTGAGCACGGCCGCCGGCGAGCACTTCGGCCTCGGCTCCGCCACCCGCCTGGTGCCGAGCTACGACCTGACCGGCTGCGCGTTCGACCCCGCGCGGTACTGGCGGGGTCCCGCCTGGTTCAACGTCAACTGGCTGCTGGAGCGCGGCCTGCGGCGGCACGGCGCGCGGCGCCGGGCCGACGCCCTGCGCGCCACCATGCTGCGGGCCGCCACGACGTCCGGCTTCGCCGAGTACGTCGACCCGTTCACCGGCGAGGCCCGCGGCACCCGCGACTTCAGCTGGACGGCCGCTCTCACCATCGACCTCATCGCGGAGGTGGCGTGTTGATCGCGACGACCCACTGCCTGCTCGTCCGGGACGGCACCTTCGTCGCGGTCGGCCCGTCCGGTGACATCACCGACGAGCGCGGCTCCCACCCGCTGGGCCTGTTCGCCCGTGACGCCCGGCACATCAGCCGCTGGCAGCTCACCGTCGACGGCTCCACCCCGACGGTGCTGGTGCCCGCCACCACCACCGGCTCCTCGGCCACCGCCGTGCTGACCCCGCGCGGCTCGCGCGCCGAGGCCCCCGCGCTGACGGTGTTCCGCGAGCAGACCGTGAGCGACGGCGCCCTGACCGAGCGGATCCGCCTCAGCAGCAACCGGGGGGACGCCTCCAGCGCCCTGGTCGCGCTCACCGTCAACGCCGACTTCGCCGACCAGTTCGAGCTGCGCTGGGACCACCGCTGGTACGACAAACCGCACGCGGTCCGCACCCGCGCCTCCCTGCCGGACGGTGTCGAGTTCGGGTACCGGCGCCGCGAGTGGTCCGCGCGGACCGTGGTCACCGCCCGGCCCGCCCCCGACGCGGTGGAGGAGACCGGCAGCGGCGCGCGGCGCCTGTGCTGGCTGCTCGACCTGCCGCCGCACGGCTCCGCCGAGCTGACGCTGCGCGTCGAGGCCCACCCCAACGGCGCGCCCGAGCCGCAGGCCGCCGGGGCCGCCGACGTCTTCCCGGCCGACGCCGTCGCCGAGACCGAGGTCCCGCCCGGCTGGCCGGAGCTGGCACGGGCCTGCGCCCAGGGCTCCGCCGACCTGTCCGTGCTGCGCGTCGCGGCCACCGGGCCGGACGGCGAGGCGCTGCGGGTCCCGGCCGCGGGCGTGCCGTGGTTCCTGACGCTGCTGGGCCGGCACGCCCTGATCACGTCCCTGTTCACGCTCTCCAGCCGCCCGGAGCTGGCCGCCGCCACCCTGCTGGCCCTGGCCGCCACCCAGGCGACGGCCGAGGACGCCGACCGGATCGCGCAGCCCGGCAAGATCGTCCACGAGCTGCGCCACGGCGAGCTGGCGTACTTCCGGCAGGTCCCCTACGGCCGGTACTTCGGGTCCGTCGACAGCACCCCGCTCTTCCTGATGCTGCTGGGCGCGCACGCCGAGGCGACCGCCGACGACAAGCTCGCCCACCGCCTGGAGCGCAACGCGCGGGCCGCCGTGGACTGGATGTTCGAGTACGGCGGGCTGCGCGAGCACGGCTACCTGCTGTACCGGGCGGACGCCGGCGGCCTGGCCAACCAGAGCTGGAAGGACTCGGCGGGCGCGATCTGCTTCGCCGACGGCACCCCGGCCAAGGGCGTGATCCGGGCCGCCGCCGCCCAGGGGTACGCCTACGACGCGCTGCGCCGCACCGCCCGGCTGGCCCGCACCGCGTGGGGCGACGCGTCGTACGCGGACCGCCTGGAGGACGCGGCCCACCGGCTGCGGCAGCGCTTCCGCGCGGACTTCTGGCTGCGCGAGCACGACTTCCCGGCGCTGGCCCTGGACGGCGACGGCCGCCGCGCGGACGCGCTCGGCTCCGACGCGGGCCACCTGCTGTGGACCGGCATCCTCACCCAGGACCACGGCGAGGCGGTGGCCGAGCGGCTGCTGTCCGCCGAGTTCTTCTCCGGCTGGGGCATCAGGACCCTGGCGGCGGGCCAGGAGGCGTACCACCCGCTGTCGTACCACCGGGGCAGCGTCTGGCCGCACGACAGCGCGATCGCCGCCCTCGGCCTGGCCCGGTACGGCCTGCACGACCAGGCGCGGGCGCTGGCACGCGGCATCCTCGACATGGCCGCCCGGCACGACTACCGGATGCCGGAGGTCATCGCGGGCTACGCGCGCGCCGACCACCCGGACCCGGTCCCCTACCCGCACGCCTGTTCCCCCCAGGCGTGGTCGGCGGCCTCGCCGTTCGCCCTGCTGACGGCCGTGGCCGCGGCCGGGGAGGACGCCCCGGGCGGCTGACGCCCGCCGGCCGGGGCGTCAGCCGCCCGAGGTGTCCTGCTCGGCCTCGCACCCCACGGCGGCCGACGCGTCGTACGGGTCGGCCAGCCAGCCGTCCGGCAGGACCACCCGGCTCTTGCCGGAGGTCCGGCCGCGCGGCCCGTCGGCGCCCGCCGGCCAGGGCTGGTCGAGGTCCAGCTCCGCCAGCAGCGCCGCCAGCTCGTCCAGGGACGCGGCGACGGCCAGCCGTCCCCGCGTCTCGGAGCCGACCGGGAAGCCCTTGGTGTACCAGGCGACATGCTTGCGGAAGTCGATGACGCCGCGCGCCTCGTCGCCCAGCCACTCCCCGAGCAGCGCGGCGTGCCGCAGCATCACGTCCGCGACCTCGCGCAGCGACGGCCGCGCGTACGCCTCGGCGCCGGTCCCGGCGCCGCCCCCGCCGTCGAACGCGGCGACCAGGTCCGCGAACAGCCACGGCCGCCCCAGGCAGCCGCGCCCGACGACCACGCCGTCGCAGCCGGTCTCGCGGACCATGCGCAGCGCGTCGTCCGCCGACCAGATGTCCCCGTTCCCCAGCACCGGGATCTCCGGGACGGCCTCCTTCAGCCGGGCGATCGCCGACCAGTCGGCCTGGCCGCCGTAGTGCTGCGCGGCGGTGCGGCCGTGCAGGGCGATGGCCGTCACGCCCTCCCCGACCGCGGTCCGGCCCGCGTCGAGGTACGTCAGGTGGTCGTCGTCGATGCCCTTGCGCATCTTCATCGTCACCGGCAGCCCGCCCGCGTTCCGCACGGCCTGGCGCAGGATGGCGCGCAGCAGGGGCCGCTTGTACGGCAGGGCGGAGCCGCCGCCGCGCCGGGTCACCTTGGGGACCGGGCAGCCGAAGTTCAGGTCGATGTGGTCGGCCAGGTCCTCGTCCGCGATCATGCGGACGGCGCGGCCGACCGTCTCCGGATCGACGCCGTAGAGCTGCACGGACCGGGGCTTCTCGACGGCGTCGAAGTGGATCAGCCGCATGGTCTTGTCGTTCCGCTCGACCAGCGCCCGGGTGGTGATCATCTCGCTGACGAACAGGCCGCGGCCCCCGCTGAACTCCCGGCACAGCGTGCGGAACGGCGCGTTGGTGATCCCGGCCATCGGCGCGAGGACCACCGGCGGGTCGACCGTGTGCGGGCCGATCTGCAGCGGCTGGGTCATGGGCGGTCCTTCACGGGCTCGGTCGGGGACGACGGGTGCGGCACGGTCTTCCATTCTCCCCCCGGTTCTCCGCCCCCGTCCGCGCCCGCTTCCCGGTCGGCCGCGCGGATCAGCGCGTGCAGCCGCTCCAGCCGTTCCCGGGACTCCTCGTCGGCGGGTGTGTAGGCCACCAGCCGGGCGCCGTGCTGGGGGCCGAGCCACAGCCGGGCGCCGTCCAGGTACAGCAGGCCGACGCGCGGGTTGCGGAAGCGCTTGGGCTTGGTGGGGTGGGAGCGGACGACCTCGTGGCGCTCCCACAGCTCGCGGAACTCGGCGGACTCCCGCTGGAGCCGCTTCAGCAGGTGCTTCCAGGCGGGCTCGGCGATGTGCTCGGCCATGAACGCCCGGTAGTTGGCGGTCATCAGGCGGATGGTCTCCTCGCGGTCCACCAGCGCCGCGCCCCAGGCGGGGTCGGTGAAGGCCAGCAGCATGCAGTTGCGGTTCTCCGGCGGGACGCTGTCGAGGTCGCAGAGCAGATGGGCGTAGACGCGGTTGTAGGCGAGGATGTCGTACCGGCTGTTCTGCACGCAGGCGGGGATCGGCTCCAGCTGCCGCAGCACCTCGCGCAGCGCGGCGGACACACCGGTGGACTCGGCGCCGGGCGTCGGGTCGGTGACCCCGGCGAGGGTGAACAGGTGCGCCCGCTCGTTGGCGTCGAGGAGCAGGGTCCGCGCGATCGCGTCGAGCACGCCCGCCGAGACCTGGATGTCACGCGCCTGCTCCAGCCACGTGTACCAGGTGACGCCGACGTTCGACAGGTGCGCGACCTCCTCGCGGCGCAGGCCCGGCGTGCGCCGCCTGCGGCCCCGGGACAGGCCGACCCGCTCGGGCGTGATGCGCTCCCGCCGGCTGCGCAGGAACGCGGCCAGCTCGCCGCGGCGCATGCTTCCCTCGTCGGCCGGACGCGGGCCGGGGGCGGTCCGCCGCGGTTCCTCCACGGTTGTCATCCCTCCAGAGTGCCCCTGTCGTGCGGACGGTTTCCAGGTAGCCGTTGTACCAGGACAAGGACACTCTGGTACCAGGCTCCGCCGGGGGCGCAGCGTGGCAGGCGTGACTGACTCCTCTGCCACGACTTCCCCGGCCGCGGGCCCGGTCCCGGCGGCCGTTCCCGCGCCGCGACGGCCCGCCGACGGGCCCGGGGGCGGCGGGTCGCTCGGCCCGCTGGGTCTCTTCACGGTCCTGTTCGGCGCCGCCCTCCCCCTCATCGACTTCTTCATCGTCAACGTCGCCCTGCCCACCATCGACCGCGACCTGCGCGCGGGACCCGCCCTGCTGGAGCTGGTCGTCGCGGGGTACGGCGTCGCCTACGCCGTGCTGCTGGTCCTCGGCGGCCGGCTCGGCGACATGTTCGGCCGCCGCAGGCTCTTCCTCGTCGGGCTCACCGCGTTCGGCCTGACCTCGCTGGCGTGCGGGCTGGCGCCCGACGCCTGGTCGCTGGTGGCGGCGCGCGTCGCGCAGGGCGCCTCGGCCGCGCTGATGCAGCCGCAGGTGCTGGCGACGATCCAGTCGGCCACGGCCGGGCGCCACCGGGCGAGGGCGGTCGGCCTGTACGGCGCGACCGCCGGGCTGGCGATGGTCGCCGGCCAGATCCTCGGCGGGGTCATGGTCGCCGCCGACATCGCGGGCACCGGCTGGCGCTCGGTGTTCCTGGTGAACGTGCCGGCCGTGGCGGTCGGCCTGGCGCTGGTGGCGCGGACGATACCCGAGACCCGGGCCGCCCGCCCGGCGCCGGTCGACGTGCCGGGCACGGCGCTGCTGGCCGTCTCCCTGGTGACGCTGATGGTGCCGCTGACCGAGGGCCGGGCGGCCGGGTGGCCGGGGTGGACGTGGGTGCTGCTCGGCCTCTTCCCGGTGACGGCCTGGGCGTTCTTCGCCGTGGAGCGGCGCGCGGAGCGCGGGCCCGGCACGGTGCCGCTGGTGCCGCCGGAGCTGCTGCGGCTGCCGGGCATGCGGCGGGCGCTGCCGCTGCTGATGCTGGGCGTCGCCGGGTTCGGCGGCTTCATGTTCGTGATGGCCGTCGCGTTCCAGAGCGGCCTGGAGTACGGCCCGGTGCGGGCGGGCACCGCGCTGGTGCCGTACGCCGTCGCGTTCTTCGCCGCCTCGCTGGCCGGGCCGCGGCTGACCGCCCGGCACGGCGCCCGGGTGGTCACGGCCGGGGGCGCGGTGCAGGTGATCGGCATCGCCGCGCTGGTCCCGGCCGTGCTGCGGGGCTGGTCCGGCCTGAGCCCGCTGGACCTGGCGCCGGGCCTGGCCGTGGCGGGCTTCGGACAGGGCCTGCAGATGCCGGTGCTGATGCGGCTGGTGCTCGCGGACGTGCCGCCCGAGCGGGCCGGGGTGGGCGCGGGGGTGATGGCGACGGCCCAGCAGTCGGCCATGGCGCTGGGGGTGGCGCTGCTCGGGGCGCTGTTCCTGGCGGTGGAGGCGTCCTGGGGCATGCGGGAGGCACTGGCCGTGACGCTGACCGCGCAGCTCGCGGCGGTGGCCCTGACGGCGGCCCTGAGCCTGCGGCTGCCGAGGGGGGCGGACGGATGAGCGGCTGACGGCCGGGGTGGCTGTCAGTAGCGACTCCTACACTGGCCGTGCACTGGAAGAGTCGCCGAAGGAGGCGCATCATGACCGTGATGATGGAGCGACCGACGATAAGGATCCCCGCCGGCCCGGCCGAGTTCGAAGAGCTCCGCCGGGTGCTGGACAGGATGGAGGTGCCCGAGGGCTACCGGGCGGAAATCATCAGGGGGGGCATTCGCATGACGCCGTGGTCACAGGGTTTCTATTTGTCCATCATGGATTCCCTGACGGATCAGCTCCGGCCCCATGTGCCCGATGGGCACCGGGTGAGCCAGGCTCCCTGTCTGTACGTCTTTCCGGGGCGCGGCCGGGCCTATGGCCCGGATGTCCATGTGGCGGACGCCGGGGCCACGCACATCCGCAGCACCCACCTGCCGGGAGAGGCGCTGGCCCTGGTGGCGGAGCTGACCTCCGAGTCCACGGCCGATGTCGACCGCGCCGACAAGGTCGAGGTGTACGGAAAGGCGGGCGTCCCGGTGTACGTCCTCGTGGACATGCTGGAATCGGGCGTCACCGTGTTCTCGCAGCCGGACGAGGAGAAGGGGTACCAGGCCCACACGAGGATTCCGTTCGGCAAGACGGTCCACATCCCGGCGCCGTTCGACTGCGAGCTGGACACCTCGGGCTGGGAGAGCTGAGCCGCGGTCCGGCCCCCGTGGGGGCCGGACCCGGTGGCGATCAGGGGGTCAGCAGCCGACCAGGCGGGCGGCCAGGTACGACTCGATCTGATCCAGGGAGACCCGCTCCTGCTTCATCGAGTCGCGCTCGCGCACGGTGACCGCGTTGTCGTCCAGGGTGTCGAAGTCGATCGTCACGCAGAACGGCGTGCCGATCTCGTCCTGGCGGCGGTAGCGGCGGCCGATGGCGCCCGCGTCGTCGAACTCGATGTTCCAGTTCCTGCGCAGCGCCGTGGCCAGGTCGCGGGCCTTGGGCGAGAGCTGCGGGTTCCGCGAGAGCGGGAGCACGGCGACCTTGACCGGGGCCAGCCGGGGGTCGAGGCCGAGGACCGCGCGCTTCTCCATCTTGCCCTTGGCGTTGGGCGCCTCGTCCTCACGGTAGGCGTCGAGCATGAACGCCAGCATGGTGCGGCCGACACCGGCCGCCGGCTCGATGACGAACGGTGTCCAGCGCTCGCCGGCCTCCTGGTCGAAGTAGCTCAGGTCCTGGCCCGACGCCTTGGAGTGCGCGTTGAGGTCGTAGTCGGTGCGGTTGGCGATGCCCTCCAGCTCGCCCCACTCCGAGCCCGCGAAGTTGAAGCGGTACTCGATGTCGACCGTGCGCTTGGAATAGTGGGACAGCTTCTCCTTCGGGTGCTCGAACCACCGGATGTTGGTCTCGGTCATGCCGAGGTCCCGGTACCAGTTCCAGCGCTGCTCCATCCAGTACCCGTGCCACTGCTCGTCCTCGCCCGGCTTGACGAAGAACTCCATCTCCATCTGCTCGAACTCGCGGGTGCGGAAGATGAAGTTGCCCGGAGTGATCTCGTTCCGGAAGGACTTGCCCATCTGCGCGATGCCGAACGGCGGCTTGCGGCGCGACGTCTGCTGCACCTGTGCGAAGTTGGTGAAGATGCCCTGCGCGGTCTCGGGGCGCAGATAGGCCACCGAGCCAGTGTCCTGGGTCGGGCCGAGGTGGGTCGAGAGCAGCCCGGAGAACTGCTTGGGCTCGGTGAAGCCGCCCTTGTTGCCGCAGTTGGCACAGTTGATGTCGGCCAGCCCGTTGACCGGGGGGTGCCCGTGCTTCTCCTCGTACGCCTCCTCCAGGTGGTCCACGCGGTACCGCTTGTGGCACGAGGTGCATTCGGTGAGCGGGTCGGTGAACGTGGCGACGTGGCCGGAGGCCTCCCAGACCTCGGTGGCCAGGATCACCGACGAGTCGATCCCCACAACGTCGTCGCGCGACGTGACCATGGCCCGCCACCACTGGCGCTTGACGTTCTCCTTCAGCTCCACGCCCAGCGGTCCGTAGTCCCAGGCGGCACGCTGCCCGCCGTAGATCTCGCTGCTGGGGTAGACGAAGCCACGGCGCTTGCTGAGGCTGACGATAGTGTCGATCTTGTCGGCGGCCACGGTGCTCTCTTCGGGACGAAGGACCAGACGGAATGCCTGAAGGTTACCGGCGTCGCAGGGGGCCGCAGCAAATCGGTGAGCGGGAATCCGCCGGGCCCCTCACCGCCCGCCCCGCCGGGCCCGGGCAACTCTTCGGTCACATCTTCGAGCAAGCACTGCTGACCCATTTGACAATGATTTCCAGTTGACTTGAAAATGGCTGTCATGACCGCAAGACGCAGCGCCCGTTCCCGCGCCCGAATATCCGCCACCGCCCTCACCGCCGGGGCCGCCGTCCTGGGCACGCTCGCCCTGACCGGCTGCGGCTCCGGGGACGGCGGGGACGGCGCGGCGGACGGGCGGCTGGACGTGGTCGCGTCGTTCTACCCCCTGGAATTCCTCGTCGAGCGGATCGGCGGGGAGCACGTCTCGGTCGAGACCCTCACCGAGCCGGGCACCGAGCCGCACGATCTGGACATCGGCCCGCGCCAGACGGCCCGCCTCACCGAGGCCGATCTCGTCGTCTACCAGGCCGGGTTCCAGCCCGCCGTGGACGAGGCCGTCGAGCAGTCCGGCGCGGAGCAGGTCGTGGAGGCCACCTCGTTCACCGAGTTGGAGGCCCACGGCGAGGAGGAGCACGCGGAGGAGGGCCACGCCGAGGAAGAGGGCCACGCCGAGGAAGAGGGCCACGCCGAGGAGGAAGCCGGGCACGAGGGCCACGACCACGGCGAGGACGGCCTCGACCCGCACATCTGGCTGGACCCGCTGAAGTACGCGGAGGTCGCCGAGGGCGTCGGTGCCGCCCTGGCCGAGGCCGACCCGGACCACGCCGCCGACTACGAGCGGAACACCACGCGCCTCACCGACGAGCTGACCGCCCTGGACCAGGAATTCGCCGAGGGCCTGGCGACGACCGAGACCGACACGTTCATCACCACGCACGCCGCCTTCGGCTACCTCGCGGCCCGCTACGGCCTGCACGAGGAGTCCATCGCCGGCCTGGACCCCGAGTCCGAGCCGTCCGCCGCCAGGATGCGCGAACTGCAGGAGGTCGCGGAGGATGACAACGTGACCACCGTGTTCTTCGAGACCCTGGTCAGCGACGAGACCGCGCGCACCCTCGCCGGTGACCTGGGCCTGGAGACCGCGGTCCTGGACCCGGTGGAGGGAATCACCGACGACTCCCCGGGCGCTGACTACTTCGAGGTGATGCGCGCGAACCTCCAGGCCCTCCGCGAGGCCCTGGGGGCGGCCTGACCGACACCGGGGGCCGCGGAAAGGAAGCACCGACATGGAGCCCGTCATATCGCTGACCGGAGTCACCGCCGAGCTGGGCGGACGCCCCGTGCTGCGCGGCGTCGACCTGGTCGTGCGCCCGGGCGAGGCGGTGGCGCTGCTGGGCGCCAACGGCTCGGGGAAGTCGACGGCGGTGCGGACCGCGGTCGGTCAGGTCCCGGTCACCGGCGGTGAGCTGGCCCTGTTCGGCACCCCCGTGCGCCGCTTCCGGGACTGGGCCCGCGTCGGGTACGTCCCGCAGCGCTCGACCGCGGCCGGCGGCGTGCCCGCCACCGTCCGCGAGGTCGTCTCCGCGGGGCGTCTCGCCCGCCGCGGGCTGCTCCCGCTCCGCCGCGCCGACCGGGCGGCCGTGGACCGCGCCCTGGGGCTGGTCGGGCTCGCGGACCGCGCCGGGGACTCCGTCGGCGCCCTGTCCGGCGGCCAGCACCAGCGGGTGCTGATCGCCCGCGCGCTGACCGGCGAGCCGGACCTGCTGATCATGGACGAGCCGCTGGCCGGGGTCGACCTGGCCAGCCAGCGGGTCCTGGCCGGCACGCTCCGGGCGCAGCTCGACGCGGGTGTGGCCGTGCTGCTCGTGCTGCACGAGCTGGGTCCGCTGGAGCCGCTGATCGACCGGGCGGTGATCCTCTCCCACGGCCGGGTGGAGCGCACGGTCGACCACCCGGCGCAGCTTCCCGAGAGCCACGCCTGCCACCCGGCGGACGCCCTCGAACCGTCCGCCGAGCCGTCCCTCCAGACCGGGATTCTGTGATGCCGTGATGTTCGAAGTCCTGGACTACCCGTTCATGCAGCGGGCCCTGCTGGCCGCGCTGCTGATCGGGATCGCCGCCCCGGCCGTCGGGATCTACCTCGTGCAGCGCCGCCAGGCCCTGATGGGCGACGGCATCGGGCACGTCGCCCTGACCGGCGTGGCCCTCGGCTTCCTGCTGAACGCCAACCCGGTGTGGATGGCGGTCGCCGTCTCCGCCGTCGGCGCGGTCGCCATGGAGCTGCTGCGCTCCTCGGGCCGGGCGCGCGGCGACATCGCCCTGGCCATGCTGTTCTACGGCGGCATGGCGGGCGGCGTGATGATCATCAACCTGGCGCCCGGCGGCTCCACGGCGAACCTGACGTCCTACCTCTGGGGCTCGGTCACCACCGTCTCCCCCGCCGACATCACCGCGATCTCCTGGCTCTCGGCGTTCGTGCTGCTGGTCTCGCTCGGCCTGCGGCGCCAGCTCTTCGCGGTCTGCCAGGACGAGGAGTTCGCCCGCGTCACCGGCCTGCCGGTGCGCGCGCTGAACCTGATGCTGGCCGTCACCGCGGCGGCCACCGTCACCGTCGCCATGCGGGTCGTCGGCCTGCTGCTGGTGAGCGCCCTGATGGTGATCCCGGTGGTAGCGGCCCAGCAGGCGACCCGCGGCTTCGCGATGACGCTGGCGCTGGCCGTGGCCATCGGCGTGCTGGTCGCGGTCTCCGGCACGGTCACCTCGTTCCACGCCGACGTCCCGCCCGGCGCCACGATCGTGCTCTTCGCGCTCGGCCTGTTCGTGCTGATCTCCCTGCTCGCCCTGCCGCTCGCCCGGCACCGGGCCCGCCGCGCCGCCACCGGGGCCGGGGCCGAACGCCCGGGCCACAAGCCCGCCCTGGCCGCCCGTCCGTGACCGCGCGGAAAGCGGCTACCCTGGCGAGGCAGGGACGGCAGACGCAAGGAGGCCCAGTCGTGGGGACGGCAGAACCGCCGGTGCGCGGCCGGTCGACGCGCCAGCGCGCGGCGGTCGCGGCGGCGCTCGCCGAGGTGGACGAGTTCCGCAGCGCGCAGGAGCTGCACGACATGCTCAAGCACCGCGGCGACTCGGTCGGCCTGACGACCGTCTACCGCACGCTCCAGTCCCTCGCCGACGCGGGCGAGGTGGACGTCCTGCGCACCAGCGACGGCGAGGCCGTCTATCGCCGGTGCAGCACCGGGGAGCACCACCACCACCTGGTCTGCCGCTCCTGCGGCAAGGCGGTAGAGGTGGCCGGGCCCGTCGTCGAGAAGTGGGCCGACGCCATCGCCACCGAGTACGGCTTCGTGGACGTCGACCACACCGTGGAGATCTTCGGCACCTGCGGCGACTGCGCCGGCTGCCCCGGCGGACGGCGCGGCTGAGCCGCGCCGCGGGCCACATGGCAGGTCACTCGGCGGGCGCGTCCGTCCGGTCCGGCCGGGCCACCTCGTTGGGCACCGCGCCGCCGAAGCGGCGGTCGCGGGCGGCGTACTGCGCGCAGGCGTCCCACAGGTGGCGGCGGTCGAAGTCCGGCCACAGGACGTCCTGGAAGACCATCTCGGCGTAGGCGCTCTGCCAGATCAGGTAGTTGGAGGTGCGCTGCTCCCCCGAGGGGCGCAGGAAAAGGTCGACGTCCGGCATGTCCGCGAAGTACAGGTACCGGGAGAACGTCTTCTCGTTGACCTTCTCCGGCGATATCCGCCCCGCCCGCACGTCCTCGGCCAGCCGCGCCGCCGCGTCCGCGATCTCCGCGCGCCCGCCGTAGTTGACGCACATGTACAGCGTCATCGCGTCGTTGTCCCGGGTGCGTTCCTCGGCGGCCTGGAGCTTGTGGACCACCGACTTCCACAGCTTCGGCTCCCGCCCGGCCCACCGCACGCGCACGCCCATCGCGTCCAGCTCGTCGGTGCGGCGGTCGATGACGTCCCGGTTGAAGCCCA
Source organism: Streptomyces sp. URMC 129 (assembly GCF_051386415.1). Lineage (NCBI taxonomy): Bacteria > Bacillati > Actinomycetota > Actinomycetes > Kitasatosporales > Streptomycetaceae > Streptomyces > Streptomyces sp. URMC 129. Next base: position 7,928 of record NZ_JBPQTQ010000092.1, on the reverse strand, counting down.
TCAGGAAGCGCACCTCGTCCGGGGACCGCTTCCAGTTCTCCGTGGAGAAGGCGTAGAGCGAGAGGTTCTTCACGCCGATCTCCAGGCAGCCCTTGACCACCTCCAGGACCACGGCCTCGCCCCGCTTGTGCCCCTCGGTGCGGGGCAGTCCGCGCTCCTTGGCCCACCGGCCGTTGCCGTCCATGACGAGCGCCACGTGCCGGGGGACGAGCTCGCCCGGCAGCTTGGGCGGACGGGCGCCGGAGGGGTGCGGATCGGGGGCGCGGTACTCGCGACGCTGCCGGGACGACAGCATTCCGCGGGGGGCCATAGGGGAACTCCGTAAGGTCAGTGCGGTCTCGCCGCCGAGGGTATCCCGGTCAGCCCTTCTCGACGAACCTCAAGGACCGCAGCCCGCGCTCCAGATGCCAGTGCAGATACGCGGAGACCAGCCCGCTGCCCTCCCGGACGTGCCGGGCCTCGGCGCCGTCGGCCGTCTCCCAGTCGCCGGTCAGCAGCGCGCCCAGCAGCCGCAGCGCCTCGGGGGACGGCACGACGCTGCCCGGCACCCGGCAGTCGCCGCACACGGCGCCGCCCGCGGCCAGCGAGAAGAACCGGTTGGGCCCCGGCAGCCCGCACCGGGCGCAGTCCTCGAAGCTCGGGGCGTAGCCGCCGACCGCGAGCGACCGCAGCAGGAACGCGTCCAGCACGAGCCCCGGTGCGTGCGCCCCCGAGGCCAGCGTCCGCAGCGCCCCGATCAGCAGCAGGTACTGCTGGACGTTCGGCTCGCCCTCGTGGTCGGTGAACCGCTCCGCCGTCTCCAGCATCGCCGTGCCCGCCGTGTAGCGGCCGTAGTCGTCCACGATGTGCCGGCCGTAGGGCGCGATCGTCTCGGTCTGCGTGCACAGCGGCAGCCCGCGCCCGACCAGCGCGCTGCCCCGCGCGAAGAACTGCACGTCGACGTGGGAGAACGGCTCCAGGCGCGCCCCGAACTTCGACTTCGTCCGCCGCACCCCGCGCGCCACCGCCCGCACCCGGCCGTGCCCGCGCGTGAGCAGCGTGATGATCCGGTCCGCTTCGCCCAGCTTCTGGGTGCGCAGCACGATGCCGTCGTCGCGGAACAGACTCATGCCGCCATTCTGGCCCATGCCCCGAACGGCCCACCCCCGCCGGGCGGGTCCCGCGCCGGTCCCCGAAGGTGGACGCGTGGACCCCCGTGCGACGCCCCGGCCTCCCGGGCGGCGCCGCAGCCTGCTGTTCCCCACCGAGCCGGTGCTGCGCGTCGGCCGCTGGAACGTCTCCTGGCTGCTGCCCGCCGCGGTGCTGGTGGCCATCGCGGCGGGCGACTGGAACACCTCCGGCGACTTCCGGATCGTCACCTGGATCGTGCTGGTCCCGGGCATCGCGGGCGCGCTGTGCGGGGTGCCGGCCACCGCGCTGTTCGCCGTGGCCTGCGCCCTCACCTACGCGGTGCTCGACAACGCCTGGGAGTACGACTACCAGGAGGGCCCGGCCGACTTCCTCCTGGTGGTGGCGGGCGGGCTGCTCGCCGTCCTGGCCTGCTGGCTGCGGGTCCGTGCCCAGGGCCTGCTGACGCGCGTGGAGGACGCCGCCGAGGCCATCCGGCTGGCGGTGATCCGCCCGATCCCGCCCGGGTCGGGCGGGCTGGACTCCGCGAGCACCTATCTGACGGCGGACATCGCCACCCGCGTCGGCGGCGACTTCTTCGACGTCCAGCCGTCGCCGCACGGCGCGCGGGTGCTCCTCGGCGACGTGCAGGGCAAGGGCACCTCGGCGGTGGACGCGGCGGCGGCGCTGCTGGGCGCGTTCCGCGAGGCCGCGTACTACGAGGCGGACCTCGCCGCGGTGGCCCAGCGCCTGGACAGCCGGATGCGCCGGCACAACGCCTACACCGCGGCCCTGGGCCAGACCGACGAGCGGTTCGCGACGGCCGTGCTCGTCGGGTTCCCGGAGCGGGACACGGGCGCGGTGGACATGGTCAACTTCGGCCACGCCGGCCCGCTGGCCGTCGGCCCGGCCGGGGTGCGGGACCTCCCCGAGGGCAACGGGCCGCCACTGGGCCTGACCACGCTGACCGGGAGCCTGCCGCCCGTGGTGCGGGTGCCGTTCGCCGCCGACGAGACCCTGCTGCTGGTCACCGACGGCGTCACCGAGGCCCGCGACCCGGACGGCGTGTTCCTGCGCCTGTCCGAGCACCTGGCGCGGGGCGGCGACCCGGCGCCCGACGCGGTGGTGGCGCGGGTGGAGGAGGCGGTGCTGCGGCACACGCGCGGCAGGCTCGCGGACGACACGGCGATCCTGGCGGTGCGGCGGACGGCCGGGGGGCGGGTGCCGGAGGAGGCCGGGGGGAATTAGGCTCCGTCCATGTCGAGGAGGTCCCTGCCGGCCGCCGGCGCGTGTGCGGCGCTCTCCGTCCTGCTGACCACGACGGGGTGCCTGGGCACCGCGGGTGCGGACGCGGAGCTGCCCGGGGTGCTGGCGCAGGTGCGGTTCACGATCCTGCCGCCGGACGGGATCACGTACGTGGACGCGGAGCGGGCGCGGGAGCTGGTGGACGAGGACCCCGAACGCTTCGCGTTCGTCGCGGACTTGGGCACCCCCCTCCCGGCGGACGGCTACGTCCCCGACCCGGACGGCGCGGAGGCGGCCGTGACGGTGGGCTTCACCGACCACTACGGGTACTGGGTGGGCCGCTTCGACGTGGACGACGTCGAAGGCGACCTGGCGGACCAGGGGTTCGAGGAGGAGCAAGGGATCTGGCGGAGCGAGGAGGCCGGACGGACTTTCCAGGTCTCCGGCGACCGGATCGTGTGGGGCGACGAGGACTTCAGCCCGGCCCGGCTGGAGGAGGGCGAGTCCGTGGCCGACTCCCTCGACTACGCCGAAGTGACGGACTGTCTGGGGAGCGTCTACCGCGCGGACTTCATCCAGGGCGAGGAGAACGCGGCGGTCCCGCTGTACGCGTACGGGCACGGGGCGGAGTCGGAGGACGAGACGTGGACGGTGCTGTGCGTGCTGACGTCCGACGCGGAAACGGCGGACGAGGCCGCCGGCTTGCTGCGGGAGACGATCGGGAACCACCCGGACACGTACGAGGACGCCGAGGTCGAACGGCTGACCGGCGGCGAGGGCGTGCGGGTCACCGTCCCCGACACCCGCCCGGAACAGCTGCCGGGCCGGCTGCTCTCCACGGACGTGGGACTGATGCGGACGCTGGCGCAGCTGTGAGTGTCCGGGTCACGTGAACGGCGCTGTCCTGCCGTTGCGGAAAACCCGGACGCGGGCGCGGCGGGAGGCGAAGAACAGTGCGCGGTGGAGGGTGCGGGCCACACCCTAGGAGCCGCGCCGTTTCCGTCGGCGCAGCGGCCCCGACGCACGGAAACGGGGGAGTCGGGTCCGCACGCCGACCGGGCCCAGGGGTGAGCTCAGCGTGTCCGCGCTCCCCGTCGTCGTGAGGCGCTGCGCGCATGGAACGATCAGCGCCCACGGCAGGCGCCGGCCCCGCCACGCGCGCCCGGGGCGGGAGGCGGCCGAAGCGCCCGGCACCGCGCCTCTCGCCGGAGGCGGTCGGTGTGGCGTATGTCTCGCATGCTGATACGCGGGAGGTGCACGGCGTCGGCGGGGTTAGGCTGGTCCCGCGATGCGCTACGGGATGCTTCTTCTTAGCCGCCGCGGCGAGGGTCTGTAGTCACACCTACGGCCGACCCCCTCCCCGCGGAGTTCGGCGCTGCCGTCGGCCCTTCCCATTCCGCCGCGATCCCGCGCAGGGCGCACCGCAAGGAGATCCCCGCACCATGAGCAACGCCGCCAGGAAGCCGACTCCCGTCACCGCCGCCACCGTACGCCAGCGGCCCTCCGGGATGCCGATCCACAAGTACCGCCCGTTCGAGGCCGTGGACATCCCCGACCGGACGTGGCCCGGCCGCCGCATCACCGCCGCCCCCCGCTGGCTGTCCACCGACCTCAGGGACGGCAACCAGGCCCTGATCGACCCGATGTCCCCGGCCCGCAAGCGCGCCATGTTCGACCTGCTGGTGCGCATGGGCTACAAGGAGATCGAGGTCGGCTTCCCGTCCTCCGGCCAGACCGACTTCGACTTCGTGCGCTCCATCATCGAGGAGGACGCGATCCCGGAGGACGTCACGATCTCCGTGCTGACGCAGGCCCGCGAGGAGCTGATCGCGCGCACCGTCGAGTCCCTGGCCGGCGCCCGCCGCGCCACCGTCCACCTCTACAACGCGACGGCGCCCTCGTTCCGCCGCGTCGTCTTCCGGGGCGGCCGGGACGAGGTGCGGCAGATCGCGGTGGACGGCACCCGGCTGGTGATGGAGTACGCGGAGAAGCTGCTGGACGACCGGACGGTGTTCGGGTACCAGTACAGCCCGGAGATCTTCACGGACACCGAGCTGGACTTCGCGCTGGAGGTCTGCGAGGGCGTCATGGACGTCTGGCAGCCCGGCCCCGGCCGCGAGATCATCCTCAACCTGCCCGCCACCGTGGAGCGCTCCACGCCGTCCACGCACGCCGACCGGTTCGAGTGGATGTCGCGGAACCTGTCGCGGCGCGAGTTCGTGTGCCTGTCCACCCACCCCCACAACGACCGGGGCACGGCCGTGGCCGCCGCCGAGCTGGCGCTGATGGCGGGCGCGGACCGGGTCGAGGGCTGTCTGTTCGGGCAGGGCGAGCGGACCGGGAACGTCGACCTGGTGACCCTGGGCATGAACCTGTTCTCGCAGGGCGTCGACCCGCGGATCGACTTCTCCGGGATCGACGAGATCCGCCGCACCTGGGAGTACTGCAACCAGATGGAGGTGCACCCGCGCCACCCGTACGCGGGCGACCTCGTCTACACCGCGTTCTCCGGCTCGCACCAGGACGCGATCAAGAAGGGCTTCGAGGCGATGGCCGACGAGGCCGCGCGGGCGGGCGTGTCCGTGGACGAGCTGGTCTGGGACGTGCCGTATCTGCCGATCGACCCCAAGGACGTCGGCCGCTCCTACGAGGCGGTGATCCGGGTCAACTCGCAGTCCGGCAAGGGCGGTGTCGCGTACGTGCTGAAGACGGACCACAAGCTGGACCTGCCGCGCCGGATGCAGGTGGAGTTCTCCCGGATCATCCAGGAGAAGACGGACGCCGAGGGCGGCGAGGTCACCCCGGCGCAGATCTGGGACGTCTTCCAGGACGAGTACCTGCCGGTGCCCGGCGCCGCCTGGGGCCGGATCGCGCTGCGCGAGGCGCAGACGTCGACCACCAGCGACGGGCACGACGCCCTCACCGTCGAGGCGGTGGTGGACGGCCTGGACACCGTGCTCACCGGCACGGGCAACGGGCCGCTGGCCGCGTTCTTCGACGCCCTGGCGGCGGCCGGGGTCGTGGACGAGGACGTGCGGCTGCTGGACTACGTGGAGCACACGATGGGCCAGGGCGCCGGGTCGCAGGCCGCCGCATACATCGAGTGCGCGATCGGTGACCGGGTGCTGTGGGGCGTCGGCATCGACGCGAACATCGTGCGGGCCTCCCTGAAGGCGGTCGTCTCCGCCGTCAACCGGGCGACGCGCCCGGCGCGGTAGGCCCCGGGTCCGCGACCGGTTTTGCCGACGCCCTACTGACGCGGACCGCCCCATGTGGTTAGCATCACGCCCACGGCAAGGTTGCCGAACGGTAACGGAGGTACGGCGTGGTGCGCTCCAGGATGGCCAGGCTGGCGGGGACGCGGACGGCCTGGCGGGTGGTCGACGACGGTGATTTCTTCTGCGCCGCCTGCGGCGGGGACCGCTGCTATCAGCGGCTCGGCGGGCGGCGCAGGTTCACCGTGCTCGGGCTGCCGGTGCTGTCGCGCGGCGCGGTGGAGCCGGTCGTGGAGTGCGTGTCGTGCCGTGGGCGTTTCCCGCTGTCCGCCCTGGACGAGCCGACCACCACGCGGTTGTCGGCGCTGCTGCGGGACGGCGTGCACACCGTCGCCCTCGCGCTGCTGGCCGCCGGGGGCAGCGGGGCCCTCGCCGCGCGCCGGGCGGCGGTGGAGTCGGTGCGGGCGGCCGGGTTCGCGGACTGCACCGAGGAGCGCTTACTGACCCTGCAGGCGGCGATGGACGTGCGGAACCTGCCCCTGCTGGACCGGGAGGTCCGCGAGGCGCTGACCGCGCTGACGCCGCACCTGGCGGTGCCGGGCCGGGAGAGCCTGCTGCTGCGCGGGGCGCGCATCGCGCTGGCGGACGGTCCGTACGGGGCGGCGGAGCGGGAGATGCTGACGGCGGTCGGCGAGGCGCTGCGGCTGCCCCCGGCCGACACCGAACGGCTGCTCGCGGCGGCGGCGCTGCCGCGTTAGGCGGTGCGGCGGCGCAGGGTGACCGCGCCGAGGCCGAGGATGCCGAGCCCGACGGCGGCGACGACGACCACGTCGCGCAGGAAGTCGCCCGCGACGCCGTGGCCGCGGAGCACCTCCGTCATGGCGTCCACGGAGTACGACATCGGCAGCGCGTGGGAGAGGTGCTCCAGGACCGGCTGCATCGTGTCGCGCGGCGTGAACAGCCCGCACAGCAGGATCTGCGGGATCAGCAGCGCGGGCAGGAACTGCACGGCCTGGAACTCGGTGGCGGCGAACGCCGAGACGAACAGCCCGAGCGCGATGCCCAGCAGCGCGGTGAGCAGCGCGGCGACGAGCAGCAGCCAGGACGAGCCGGCGATGTCGAGGTCGAGGAACCAGACGGCGAGCGCGGTCGCCAGCCCGGCCTGGAGGACGGCGAACGCGCCGAGCGCGAGGGCGTAGCCGAAGAGCAGGTCGGCCTTGCCCAGGGGCATGGTCAGCAGCCGTTCGAGGGTGCCGGAGGCGCGCTCGCGCAGGGTGGTGATCGAGGCGACGAGGAACATGGTGATCATCGGAAAGATGCCCAGCAGCGAGGAGCCGACGCGGTCGAAGAGGCGCGGGTCGGACACGAAGACGTAGTGCAGCAGCACGAGCAGCAGCAGCGGGACGCCGAGCAGCAGGGCGACGGTGCGCGGGTCGTGGCCGAGCTGCCGCAGCACGCGGCGGGCGGTGGCGAGGGTCCTGGCGGCGTTCACGGCGCGGGTCGCTCCTGTCCGGTCTCCCCGACGAGGCGCAGGAACGCCTCCTCGATCGTGTCACTGCCGGTGCGCGCGCGCAGCGCGTCGGGGGTGTCCTCGGCGAGGAGGGCGCCGTCGCGCATCAGCAGCAGACGGTGGCAGCGGTCGGCCTCGTCCATGACGTGCGAGGAGATCAGCAGCGTGGTGCCGCGTTCGGCGGCGAGGCGGTGGAAGAGGTCCCACAGGCTGCGCCGCAGCACCGGGTCGAGGCCGACGGTCGGCTCGTCGAGGACGAGCAGTTCGGGGGTGCCGAGCAGCGCGACGGCGAGGGAGACGCGGGCGCGCTGGCCGCCGGAGAGGGCGGCGGTGAGGCTCCCCTCCTCGGCGGCGAGGTCGACGTCGGCCAGGGCGGAGTCGATGTGGCGGCGGCGGTCGGAGCGGCCGACGCCGAGGATCGCCGCGAAGTAGTCGAGGTTCTGGCGGACGGTCAGGTCGCCGTAGACGGACGGCGCCTGCGTCACGTATCCCAGCCGGTGCCGCAGCGGCGGGCTCCCGGCCGGCCGCCCGAGAACTTCCAGCGTCCCGGTGACCCGCGCCTGCGCGCCGACGACGGCCCGCATCAGCGTGGTCTTGCCGCAGCCGGAGGGCCCGAGCAGCCCGGTGACACTGCCCGCGGGCACCGAGAAGTCCAGCTCCCGCAGTACCTCTTTCCCGCCGCGCACGACGCGGAGCCCGCGCGCGAGCACGGCCGCCCGCGCTTCGTCGGCCATGGATCCGGTACCCCCTTTTGTCCCTCTCCCGCCAGTCCTCTCCCATTCCACCCGATACCGGGTGATTCCGCGCGCCGGGAACAGGGCCGGGGCGGGACCGGGGCGGGACCGGGGAGG